>CALFYU010000307.1 GCA_937952455.1 uncultured Planctomycetaceae bacterium | reverse complement strand
CCGATCCAGGCAACAGCAGCGCGAGTCCGGCGGGACTTGTTCGCCACGACACGGGACTTGGGGCTTCTCGACGCCGCAGCAGGAACGCCCCGCTGGCCGCTCAGACGACGCATTGCCGGCGCAACACGGCATTGTCGGCAGGTTGGTCGATCCCGCCAAAAGCAGACAGAGTAAATAGGGGAGGCGGACGGTCATAATGCCAATCCTATGCATCGTCCTGTAAAGAGACAATATGGAAAATCAGCCGGTTGGCGACGGATTGATACTGTAAACCGGGAAGACGGTCGGCAGTTTGCCTATCTGGTTGATCTCATAACGATTTAACATCCGCGGGCCGATCAAAATTATTGGAATTGGGCGCTTCTGAGGGTCGAATCAACTATAAGGTCCCCCGAGGGCGGCGTGTTGCCCTTCGACGTTCATGGATTCCTGGCCGCGTGTCCTCTTTCGCAGAGCCGTCACCTTGTCGTCGCATCTTGATTCGCACAAATCTCTCCGCCGCTGGAATGGAAGCACGCCCTGTATCTATTTACTGGGGGTGGCGTTCGCGCTGTGCGGTTGCCGTCTGTCGGGAAATTATGAGACGGTCGATACGGGGCCTGCGCACGCTCAAAACGACATCGGCCATTCCCACCCCTTGGCGGGACTGCCGGCGGCGAACAACGTCGTCGCACACGAGCCGAGCGGCGTTGGAATTGTGCAGACGGCCGGAACGCAGCCGCTTCCGCCCACGTACATTCCGCCGATGCCCGGCGAGGCGTGCCCTTCGTGCGGGATTGCAGAGTGTCAACCCGGTTGCCGTCATTCCTGTTTTTCGCCACAGTTGGAACAGGCGCTTTATGGGCCGCCGCCGGCATTGAATTTCCGCAGCGACTTTCACAAGTGTTGGGGAACGCTGTGGGACGATGCGAAGTCGGTCGTCACGTGGAAGAATACGGTGGTCATGGGCGCCGCAACGGGTGCCGCCATCGGCATCCATCAAGACTGGGATGACCAAGTTCGTGAGAATACCGCCAAGCACCCGCACCGCTGGGGCGACGCCAGTGAGGCGATTGGCTATTTGGGGGACGTCACCGTGCAGATTCCCGTTCTGGCCGGCTTATATTCCTACAGTTTATGGGATCAGAATGAAGAATTGCATGATTTGAGCGGAACGTTGATCAGCGCCTATGCTGTTACAACAACGGCGACCACGTTGATCAAAGTGGCCGTCGACAGCGATCGCCCGTCGGAAGACTTCAACGGCGGGCGCTTCGGGTTTCCCTCTTACCACACCGCCAGCAGTTTTGCGTTGGCGTCGGTTCTCGACGAATATTACGGCCCCAAGGTCGGGCTGCCGGCGTATGCCTTGGCGGGTGTGATTGGATGGACGCGGATTGACGAACGGGACCACGACCTGTCCGACGTGGTTTTCGGGGCGGTGCTGGGCCTGGTGGTCGGCCACTCGGTTGCTGCCAATCACCTGGGCGAAGACGTGGACCTGGTTCCGTTATGTGATCCGCAGAAGGGGACGACGGGGGTGGCGCTGGGGATCGACTATTAGCGAGGGGACGTTGGCAGCCGGTTCGTTGAAGGTCCAAAATAGCTCGTCCGCAAAAATAGTCGCCTATCGCCGGCCCTTCACGCTGTCAGCAGCTCTTCTGTCAGATGTTCGACGGCGTTGTAGAATCCGAGTTGCGTGCCCTGCGGCGTGATGACGACCTTAGTGACGCTGGTGTTGAATGGCACGATGATGTCGTCGTTTTCGAGGACGTAGCCGCCAAACATGGAATCGAGCACCAGGCATTTCAACATACCGTGGAAGACTAGCGCGATGCGTTCGTCAGTATGGCCGAATTCTTGCTTCGTCCGCTCGATGACGGCGGCTACCCGCAATCGGGCGTCGGCGACCGATTCAAACGGCCGGGACCGCCACCAGCCGCGGTGGTCGATGTCGGGGGGGAGTTGGAAATCGGGATACAGCGCGCGAATCTCCGCATCCGACATGCCCGGACGCCCTTGATAGCGATCCGATAACAAATCCGCCATCGGATCGGGGCCCGTGCAGCAACCGCCCTGCTCATGGATTTCGACCCATACCTCCGCCGGTACGCCCGTCGCCCGCCGCAATTCCTCAGCCGTGTGCAACGCGCGGAGAAACGGGCTGGCAATAATCCGCGTCAGCTGCAGCGAAGAAGCCCACTTGGCCAACCGCGCCGCTTGCTGCGCGCCGATGTCGGTCAGCGGCGGGTCTTGATGCCGTTCCACGAGGGGGTTGGCATTGTTTGCCGATTGTCCGTGGCGTATCAAAAACAGTTCCATGCCGTCGTCGTTCTCAGAAAACTTTTCGGTGCGAATGTGTTTGGCCAATCGGCAGTGCGATCATACATCACCTGCGAGAACCGTCAACGGGCCGGTTTTCGAAACCATCGCGAATGCCGATTTCGCGCAGTCGCTAGTCTGGCTGTTGTCAACGGTTTTGGTGAGAACTGACTCACGCAAAGACGCAAAGCTCGCAAAGGAGTTTATATGGGCGTCATTCAAAGCATAGAATGCTGCATGGTGAGGGAGGCTTCATCGAAAATTCATTTTTCGGTGAGTTACCTACACTGTCAGAAAACGCTTGGATTGAGAGTTGACGTCGCACAATTTTTCGCGTGAGTTTATTTGAGCGAACGGCGATTAGAACTCTCCGTAGAGGTCCTTCAGTTTGCTCACGGCGCGGGCCCAGAGCATTTGGACGGCGGGGCGGGTGCGGTCCATGCGGGCGGCGACTTCGTCGAAGGGCAATCGCTGTAGGCTGCGGAGGATGATCACTTCTTGGTGGTCGGGGGCGAGTTTAGTGATGCAATCGGCTAGTTGAATTTCCCGCTCGAGTCGCATCACCAGTCCCCTGGGACCCTTCCTGGCCGCCGCGACCGCCGACGCGAATTCGTCGGGGTACAGGCAGATTTTGCCGCTTCGCTTCACCAGGCGCGGCCCGGAAGTGGAACAGCGATTGTGCGATAATGAGGCTGGCAGTGCATTTAAAGAAACGACTGCCGCAGAATCGGCCGGCTTGCTGCGTATCCAAGACACGCAGCCGACTACCACTGGTGGATAGACCTTTCGCTTGGAGGATGAATTGATGAAGAGGCACCTGTTGATCTTGATTGTGACGGCGGGAAGTTTGCTCTCATTACCGCTGACGCAAACCGCCCACGCACGCGGCTTTGGCGGATTCCGTGGTGGTGGCGGATTCGGCGCACGCCTGGGTGGCGGCGGGTTCGGCGGTGGGATGGCAGGCCACTTGGGGGGTGGTTTGGAAGGCCGTTTCGGCGGGGAACTTGGTGGCGGCGCGCTCCGCAGCCAGTTGGCTGGCCAAGGGCTGGGGCAAGGTGAATTCCGGCAGCGGCTGGACGGACTCTCCGGCGGCGGCGGACTTTCCCAGGGCCGCTTGAGCAATTTCCTGGGCTTGCCGTCAGACGGCGGTTTGCACAATCTCTCCGGCCAGACGCAGAACGCCGGCAGCCGTATCTACGACGCCCTCCGGCAAGGCGATCGCCCGTTCCAAGGCAACCTCTCCGGCGAAACACAAAGCCGCGGCAGTCAGATTTACGACCAACTACGGCAAAATCGACAGAATTTCATTCCGGGAGAGACGCAGAGCCGCGGCAGTCAAATCTATGACCAGTTGCGACAAGACCAGCAAAACTTCATCCCCGGCGAAACACAGAGCCGCGGCAGTCAGATTTTCGACAACCTTCGTTCGGGGAAC
>CALFYU010000306.1 GCA_937952455.1 uncultured Planctomycetaceae bacterium | reverse complement strand
CATCATGCTCTTGATGCTGGAGACCGGTGTCTTATAGGCGTCCTCCCCCAACGCCCCTTTGATGGCCAACGTCTCCACGCGGTCGTTGACCGATGTGCTCGTGCCATGAGCATTGATGTAGTCGATCTCGTCCGTATTGATGCCCGCGTCCTTCAGCGCCATCTTGATGCAGGCGATCGCCCCCCGTCCTTCGGGGTGCGTATCGGTGATCCGGAACGCATCCGCCGTCGAACCGTAGCCCGCAATCTCCGCATAGATATGCGCTCCCCGCGCCAACGCGCGGTCCAATTCCTCCAGCACCAACATCCCGGCGCCTTCCCCCAGCACAAAACCGTCGCGGTTCTTGTCAAACGGTCTGGACGCCTTTTGGGGGACCTCGTTATTGGTCGACAGCGCCGTCAGCAAGTTAAACCCGGTCACGCCGAATGGGTGAATCATGCTGTGGGAACCACCCGAAAGCATCACGTCCGCGTCGCCGCGGCGAATGATTTCCGTCGCTTCGCCGATCGCCTGGCTCGAAGCCGCGCAGGCCGTCAAACAATTGGCATTCGGTCCCTGCGCATTAAAGATCGAAGCCAGGTGACCGACCGGCATGTTCGGCTCTTGCTCCAGTTCCGCCTGCGGATGCAACGAGGCCAAGCCGTTCCGCGTGAACTGCACCAAATCGACCTCGCCGTCCCGCGACGCATCGGCGATGATCCGCATCAGGCTCATGAAGTCCTGCTGCCCTTCGCCCGCCCCCAGGTAGACGCCGAAGTCCACGGGGTTTAGCTTCGGATCGTCCATGACTCCCGAATCGCGGATGGCGTCAGTCGCTGCTCCAATCGCAAAGCGGACGTTCCGCCCCGCATGCTCGTACGGCGTCACGTCGTCGACGTAGCTGGCAAAGTCAAAGTCCTTCACTTCGCCCGCAATCTGCGTCGGAAAGTTTGAAGCGTCGAAGTGCGAAATCCGCCCCACGCCGCTGCCCGCTTCCTGCAACACCTTCCACGTGGAATCCACGGTGTTACCCACGGGCGTAATACAGCCAATACCAGTCACAACGACTCGACGTCTCATGGAATCTCAACCCAAATGGTCAGTAGGAACGAAGCTGCGGTTTCTTAACATCGCAAAGCCGCGTATTTTCAACTCCGCAACAGCGGAGGATTATCGCTATTGTATGCCGCCGTCGGCTATTAGGCCAAGCACGATTCCACAGTTGTCCATCAATGTCGACTGGATGCATATCAATGAGTTGTTATCTGTCCGGTGCCGGGGTGCCGTTCTGGTCGGCGGGCCCTCACCCCCGGCCCCTCTCCCAGAGGGAGAGGGGAGAGTTCGGTGAATGACCGCCTGATTCGGTGGAGTCACCGCCTAATGCACTAAATGGTCAGCAAGAAGATCCTCCCTCTCCCCCGGGGGAGGGCTGGGGTGAGGGGCAAACATCGTTCGGCGTCCCATCAATTGGGATCACGCAATCGACTGCATTTTCGGTCAACAGGTCAGTTGGACGACTCCGTCTTGACCGAGATCGACGTGCTTCCGTCCCCCGCTTTGCCGACGTCCATCACGCCCAACAACCGCATGCTGAACACGAAATTCTTCTGATCAATCGCCGCCGCTTCGGGACGCGTCTTGTCCACGTGGGCGAATACAATCTCCGCTTCCGCCACGACACGCTCGCCCACGCTCGCCGTGCATTCGACCATCCCCCCCTGCTCGGAGGACTCCACCAGGCTCACCTTGTAGGTCAGCTTGTCCCCGGGACAGGCCCAGCTGTGGAACTCGCACTTCGGGATCTTGGCCAGAATGACGACATGCTCGAAGTTGTTTTTCTCGCCCAGCAGAATACCGCCGGTTTGAGCCAAACCCTCCATGATCAACGAACCGGGCATCACCGGAAAGCCGGGATAATGATCGTGCAAATGCTCTTCGGCCAACGTCACGTTCTTCACGGCAGTCGCATGCGACCCGCTCTCGAACTCCGTAAACCGATCAATCCAGATCCACCGCATCGATACACTCGCTTCCCGCGTTGTTGGTCCGTCTATTGAAAGAATCTTGTTTCAAGCGTGGACGCCAAATGGGGTTCGCCCCCTCGCATCAACCCTCTCCCGCCGCGAGAGGAAGTTCCGCATGGACAACCTCTCAACATGTTCTCCCCCTCTCCCTCCGGGAGAGGGGCCGGGGGTGAGGGCCCGCGCGGGTGCCACTGGCGGCGTGCCCGCCAGTGCGCATGTCAATCAACGTTCCGGCACACGAGCAACGTCATGCCTCAAATACCGGCACATCACAATTTACGAAAAGCCGATTCGGCGCATCACGCACCGAACCGGCACAGGTTTGGCCGCCACAGCTGCGCGTTACGACAGCTTCTGGTCCAGGTAATTGACGATCATCTGCACCGTAAATAGATCCCCGATGTTCTCGACTTGGGGATCCTCGGCAAATGCATCAACGTCGGCAAACGGCAGTTTTTCCCGCAGCATGGCAACGCCTTGCTCGGTCACCACGCCGTCCTTCACCAAGTTGGGATCGCCGGCGGTCAGGTTCTCCGGGAACAACTCGCCGCGGGGAATCTTGAGGTCGAACGCCTTCTCCAGGCGGAACACGATGTCCAGAAAGTCGATCGATTCCGCACCCAGATCGCCGACCAGTGTCGCTTCGGGGGTGACTTCATCGTCATCCAAGCCCAATGCATCCACCAACGTCTCGGCAACTTTTTCGTAAATCTCTTCTTGTGTCGGCATCACGCCTCCTCCTAGTGCCGGTCCCGTGACCTGAGATCTTGCACGGACCGCGCCTTGTCCCGAAATCGTAATTACCCAGCCTGAAAAAAGTAAACTCGAAGCGACCATCCAGCACGATCGCTCAACCCACACTTCACTCTACTCAATCCTCTCTGTCCCGAGAGAGGCACGAATTGTGTCAAAACTACTATCGGCGTTCTCGCCGCCGATTCCCGTCAGAATCCGCCCAGCGTTAGCCCGCCGTCGACGCTGATCGACTGCCCCGTCACGTACGACGCACCGTCGCCGGCCAGAAACACGACCGTTTCCGCTACGTCGTCCGGTTGGCCCAACCGCCGCGCCGGGATCTTCTTTTTCAGTTCTGCCCCTGCCATATTGCGGACCGCTTCGGTCATGTCCGTTTCAATGAATCCGGGCGCCACCGCATTGACCGTCACACCCCGGCGAGCCAACTCCGTCGCCAGACACCGCGTCAAACCGATGATCCCCGCCTTACTGGCTGCGTAATTCACTTGCCCCGAGTTCCCGAATTCCGCCGCCACACTCGACATATTGATGATCCGCCCGTACAGCTCCCCCGCAGCACCCCGCGCGACACCACTAACCCCACCCTTCCGGGCTGCCTACTCCCCTTCCCCCCCGTCCCCACATTCCCCCGCCCCACTCGACATATTGCTCATCCGCCCGTACCGCGCCGACATCATCGGCCGGGTGACCGCCTGACAGAAGTTATAGACCGACGTCAGATTCGTATCGATCACTTCTTGCCACTGTTCGGGCGTCATTTGCGCCAGCAGTGTATCGCGAATGATCCCCGCGTTATTGACCAAAATGTCGATCTTGCCCCACGCTTCCAGCACCTGCGCGACTGCGGCGTCGGCGGCCGCTTTGTCCTTCACGTCCGCTTGAATCGCCAGCGCTTCGTGCTGGTCCAACTTCAGGTCCGCCACCAATTGATCAGCGGCCTCCTTGCTGGATTGATAGACGAATGCGACCTTCGCGCCGGCCCGCGCCAGCGCCCAGACGATCGCCTTGCCGATCCCCCGGCTGCCGCCGGTGACCAATGCCGTTTTGCCTTCGAGACTCATCGGATCCTACTCTTCCACATGCTGCGCGTGCACAAATGGGGCGGTGCCCGTGTTCACGCCGGTTGTTTTTCAGGCGTCCACAATTCCGCGAACAACTCGCGGAGCTTGCGGATACGATACTCGTCCGACGCAGCCAAATCCGGATTTCGGTCCGCCAGATTGAATTGCTCCAACGTCAGCCGCGCGCTCACCGTAGAGCGGCCGTCAACCGTCCCCGTCCCCTTGACGGTCACCTCCTGCCCCGCCGTTTTTTGCAGTTTGACGTCGATCGTCAACCGATTGCCGGGCGTCACGAAACTGTTGAATTTCACCGCTTTGGCGCTTTTCAACAGGATCGTACTGTATGAAAAATCATCCGTCGCCCGCAGCAGCCAGGCTCCCGACTGCACCATCGCCTCCAGCATCAGCACGCCCGGCATCACCGGGAAACCGGGAAAATGGTCCGCCAGGTATTCCTCAGCCAGCGACAAATTCTTGACCGCCGTGATCGACGATCCTGGTTCCAGCGAGGTGATCTTGTCAACAAGCGAAAATCGCATCGGTTTACTTCACTGCGGCACAGCCGCACGTGGCTCATGTCGATTGGGGCGATATTTGTCCGACGGGCAACGCATCGAACCCGCGGCGCAGGTCGCTGAAGGCACTCCGGACTCGGAGCCGGTTTCATCGGGGCTTCGCCAGAATCGTAAGAGTATAGTCAGCCGCCACCCCCATCACAAGGCCATAGACCGGTAACCTTAGGGGGTTTGGGAAGCGTGCGAAGACCGGGCCGCGCAAGCGATTCAAGCCTCCCCAGTAGTCCCATTTTTACGCATCGCAATCGCTATAATCCGACACCCGGTGCAGCTTCGGCCGCGAATCGGGCGGCGCCTCCAACACCGATTTTGACAGTTTCCTTCCCGCGAGCTAGGTTTCTCCAACGGTCCATCACATTGCAGCACAACGATTTATGATCGCACCCGCGATTTCAAGCGATGCCGGTCCCACACGACGAATTCGCCCGTTCCGTGCGCTCTCGGTTATGCAAAGCTCAAAAGTAAAGAGGAACAGTTGTCATGGGAGAAGTCGTCGCCCCCGCCCCCCATTCGCCGTTGGCCCATGCGCTCAATCGACTCGCTCAAAAACGCCTGTGGCCTTGCGTGCCGGTAACATCTGCGAAAGAGACGTCCCCCGCGGAATCCGAACACCAATCGCTCCGCCGGACGCGCCACGATCGCCGCAGATTTCCGCGCCGGATTAGCCGTTGTTCTGTGACCGTTTGCGCCGGGACGCACTCCGTCGATGGTTCGAGCTTTCAACAAGCCTGGCTCTTGCACAGTTCCCGAATCAAGGGACGGCTGTCGGACATCAGCCGCAACGGACTCGCCATGACGCTCGGCCGACCGCTGGAAGTCGGCCAGTTGCTCTGTATGAAAATCGAAAACCCGCTCTTTAGCCATCGTCTGATCACGGTCAGCGAAGTCGTTCGCCAACAGCCCGACGAGCACGGAAACTGGCTCGTGATGTGCCGTTTCGCAAATCCGCTTGAGCCCGAACAGATCCAATTCTTCGGCCAACACCTCTTCACCGCCCGCGTCGTGTAGCACCCCCATCCCAAACCGACGACTTTGCCGTCGCAGTGTGCGACCGATTCTCGCGAGGCTAGCCCGATCCTCCAACCTCCGCCGCAATCGCCTCCTTCGCCGCCGCAATGGTCGCGTCGATCTCATCGTCGCCATGACATGCCGACACGAAGTTCGCCTCGAACTGACTGCAGGGCAAATAGAATCCCCGGTCCAGCATGCCCCAGAAATACCGCGAAAATCGCTTCGTATCGTTCCGCGACGAGACCGTATAGTTCACCACCGGCTCGGGGTTAAAGAATAAGGTGAACATGCTGCCCACCTGCGCCACCGTGTGCGGAACACCCGCCGCCGCGGCCGCCTTGCTCAATCCCTTCGCCAGCCGCTTCGTCTTTCGTTCCAACTCCGCATAGGGATCCTCTGCTTTGAGCGTCTGCAGTGTCGCAATCCCGCAGGCCATCGCCATCGGATTGCCCGACAGCGTCCCCGCTTGATACACCGGCCCAGTCGGAGAAATCGCCTGCATCACCTCCGCCCGGCCGCCATACGCCCCCACCGGCATCCCGCCGCCGATGATCTTCCCCAGCGTCGTCAGGTCCGGCCGAATCCCGAACAGTTCCTGCGCCCCGCCGTACGCCACGCGGAACCCCGTCATCACCTCGTCAAAAATCAGCAGCGCCCCATGCTGGTCGCATAACCGGCGGAGGGCTTTTAAAAACTCCGTCGTCGGCACCACGACCCCCATGTTCCCCGCCACCGGTTCCAAAATCACGCCAGCAATTTCGTCACCGCGTTTGGAAAACGCCTCCGCCAACTGCTCCGTATCGTTGTACTCCAGCACCAGCGTATCCGCCGTGCACCCCGCCGGAATCCCCGGGCTGGAGGGCGTCCCCAACGTCGTCGCCGCGCTCCCCGCTTGGACCAGTAAACTGTACACGTGCCCACGATAGCAGCCGGCAAACTTCACGATCTTGTCCCGCCCCGTAAACCCGCGGGCCAGCCGAATCGCGCTCATCGTCGCTTCGGTCCCCGAATTGACCATCCGCACCTGCTCGATGGACGGCACCGCATCGATCACCAATTCGGCCAAATCCGACTCCTGCACGGTCGGCGCCCCAAAACTCGTCCCCCGCGCCAGCGCCCGTTGCAGCGCCTCAATCACCGCCGGATGCCGATGCCCCAAAATGTGCGGCCCCCAGGACCCGACATAGTCCAGATACCGGTTCCCATCCACATCATAAAGATGCGCCCCCGCCCCCCGCTCAATAAACGGCGGCTCACCACCCACCCCGCCAAACGCCCGAGCAGGGCTATTGACCCCGCCGGGAATCAGTCGCTGGGCACGCTGGAATTCCGAATGACTCTGTTCGTGCTGCATCACAAAATCTACATCTATCTAGATCAACTAGAAATCCTCCTCTCCCTCTGGGAGAGGGCTGGGCTTCAAAACGCATCTTTCTCCCTCTCCCCTCTGGGGAGAGGGCCGGGGTGAGGGGCCGCCAAACGTTTGACGCCAATTGGCTTACGGCGCTTTGGGATACCATATCGCGGGCACCAATTCAAAGCCAGGGGCGCAACGCGCATTTCCTCGCCGTTCAAACGACCTGCAAGTCTTCCTTGAATCGCATCTCCCAATCGATCTCCTCGGCGGGCACCTCGGCATAGATCTCGATGAGTTGCCGCAACTGATAGTCGATGGCATCCGCCCGACCGCTGGAAACCCCTTCCTGTTTGGCCAGCTTTCCGTAGTTCCGCCGCAACAACGTTTGAGTCGCCCTCTCCACCGTGACATATTCCGGAGGAATCTCAGTCGCGCACGGAATCGTCAGCAGATAGCTCAGAATACAAAACACGGGGCCTGCAACAATCGTAAACAGTGCGGTCGCCACCCCCATGGGAACTACAATCTGCACGATCAGGAGCCCGATGAGCATGAGCATCACAAAAATGCACATCCCCATCAGCAGCACCGAAAGCCAACGCGGCCGACAAAGTTCATCCAGGCTCAACTGCAGATGCTGTTCAAGTTGCCGCCAAGCCTGGCGACGCGCTGTCTGCGGCAGCAATTCGGCCAACGGCGTCGAGAGCTGCACCCGGTCGCGAGGAACACCAAACGTCCACATCAAGCTATGCCGCAAACGCAAGAAAGTGGCGGTGGACAAGCAACTCGCAACGGGCCGGGGTTTCAATCGTTCGCAAATCGAATCGTAAAGATCGCCGACGGTTCGGATCCGAAACTGATCTTCCCCCGAAATTTGGATGTCAAAACGATTCTCGACTTCGACGAGCAATTCCAGAAACGACGGAGGTATGCTGGTGATTCTTTCCAACAACCACATTTTGCCACCTCCGGTCACCCCCCGTAATAACACTCCGCCGAAACCCCCGTCTCCCGCTCCACCTGCTCGGCGATCGCGTCCACCTCCGCATCGGTCAGCGGCGTGACAAAACTCTCCGCCGGGGGGCGGGCGACCGTGTAGATTTGAGCCAGCTTGATCCGTCCGCCGGCCGCATGGATGTCGTTGATTCGCCCGCAGTAGGCGTCGATCTCCCCCGGCGGCGGACCGTCGCCGGCGACGCGCATGAACAGGCTTTGCAGCACCAGCGGCCGCTCGCGGGCCGCCTCGGTGATGTTCTCCAGGATCCGCTCGAACGGAATCTTCGTCCGCTCGATCAGCTGGTAATACTCCGGCGTCCCCGCATCGAGCTTGGCCCAGATCTCGCCGTTATTCGCATCCAAAATCCGTAGCGCCTCGCGGCAAGCCGGGCGGTGGAACATGCTGGCGTTGGTGATCAACACCATCTTCACGTCGTCCAACCCATGCCGCTGTTTGAGCGCGGCGACATCGGCGACGATCTGGTCAAAATTGCGATACGTCGTCGGCTCCCCGTCCCCGGAAAAGGCAATATCATTCAGCCGCTGCAGTTCCGCCGGCACGGTCGAAAACGGGTTTTCGGCAAACAGCGCCCCGCTGGAGACGTGTTCCAGCATCGCATCGATCTCGGCCAGCAACTGGTCCGTGGCCACAAACCGCGTCTCCGCTTCGCTGCGGCGATCGACCTGGCAATAGATACAGTCGAAGTTGCAGACCTTGTCCGGATTGAGATTCACCCCAATCGACACCCCGCGGCTGCGGCGGGAGAGGACCGGATAGACAAACGTATTCTCACGCCAATGCCGCGAGTGATCGGTGTGCAGCGTATGTTGCGGAGTGGTCACAGCGAAATACAACCCAGCGATTCAAACGGGGAAATCATA
>CALFYU010000305.1 GCA_937952455.1 uncultured Planctomycetaceae bacterium | reverse complement strand
GACTTCGCCTCCGTGGCGTCCGTGATTTTTGTCGATGCTTTCGTGCGCATCCCACGTCTCTTCCAGGTGTCCGCCGCCGGAGTAAAGTTGAATAAACCGCACGCCCCGTTCCACCAATCGCCGGGCGATTAAACAGTTGCGGCCGTATTCGTCGGTTGGTTTCTGCCCCACGCCGTACATCGCCAGCGTCTCTGCGGTCTCCTGCGATAAGTCAACCGCTTCGGGAGTGGCGGTCTGCATGCGGTAGGCAAGTTCATAGCTGTTGATGCGGGCCGCCAGCTCCCGCCCGCCGGGCCGGGCATCTAAATGCTTTTCATTGATCTTGGCCAACAAGTCGAGCTGCTCGCGTTGGACGGCGGGAGTAATATGCCCCGGACCCTTGAGATCCAAAATCGGATCCCCCACCGGCCGAAACAGTGTTCCGGCATAGGTCGCCGGCATGAACCCGCCGGACCAATTCGGTTGCCCGCCAATTGGACCGCCCCGCTTGTCCAAGATCACGACGTACCCCGGCAGACTTTCGTTTTCCGAGCCGAGACCGTACACGCTCCAACTCCCCAGCGAGGGCCGGCCGATCAGCGTCTTGCCCGTATTCATCGCCACCAGCGCCGAACCGTGGGCATGGCTGTCGGTATGACAGGAATTGATCACACACAGTTTGTCCGCATGTTGGCGCACGTTGGGAAAGTAATCGGAGATCAACAATCCGCTCTCGCCGCCTGGATGAAACTCTCTCCAAGCGGGCGTCAAAAACCCCATCTTACGTCCGCCAGAGTTGATGAACTTTTTGTCGGCAGGCAATTGCTTGCCTGCGAACTTTTCCAGCTCCGGTTTGTAATCAAACGTATCGACTTGCGACGGCGCACCGTTCATCATCAAAAAGATGCATGCTTTCGCTCGCGCCGGCAACTGCGGTTCCTTCGGCGCCGTGGGGTTGGCCGCCGGGACCGCATCCTTGGCGAACGCGCTGCGGGCGAAAAATCCATCGCCGGCCAGCAGGTTCGCCAGCGCCAATCCGGCGAATCCGGAGCCCATCTCCCAGACGAATTCGCGGCGTGTGTTGCCGCACGGATACAAATTGTGACTCGCCATGATCGGCCTCAATCGACGTATATGAATTCGTTGGAGTTGAGCAGCACGTGCGCCAGCGACGCCAGCGCCAGCGTTGCGGGTGTCAGCGGTTTTCGCGCCGGCGGCACATTGGCGGGAATTGCGTAGTGCTCTAAGATCTCGCGTTCGACGGACTGCCGCTCTGCGTCGGACAAGCCCCGGGCATAGACGCGGATTTCGGCGATCCCGCCGTTCCAAAACTCTCCATTGATATTCCCTTGTTGGCCGATCACCCAAGCGGTTGAAAGGTTTCGCTCCGGAAGCGGACCTTCTCGGGCGGCCAATTCACCGCCGTTGAGGTAGACCACGGCCCGGTCCGCGGAATTCACGGCCGTTAACAAGAACAGCCGGCTGTGATCGGCGATGCCATCCGCGATCGTAAAGGCATCGCTGAATCGCACGCTGTCTTTCCCCGTGAGTCCTAGAAACAACGACGTCACGGAATTGCCGGCGGCGCCGTTCCAATTCGAGAGAATCTCGCGGTGCCCCGACTCTCCCCGGTCGCTGGCAACGGCGATGATCGTGCATTCCTGGGCGTCTAGAAGTGCACCGTGCAAATTCAGAAACTGCCCCTGCCCGTCGAACATCAGCGCCGATCGGCCGCCGAACTGGTCACTCTCAAGACGGGGCTGTCTTTGCGACTCGGACTGTACAGCGTGATGGCCTTCGCCGGATTGGTCTTCCCAACGCGCGACTTTTCCCTCCGCATCGATGGTCACGCCCTCGCTCGCGCGTAGATGCATAACCAAGGACTCGCGCAGGGCATTCGTATCGGCGATCGCTTGCTGCGGCGTCTGTTCCGACTTCTCGCGGCGCCGTTTCTCGAACCGCCGGGTTTGTTCCGCGAGGTGCTTGAGTGCTAGGTCCGTTTCACCTGCCGTCGGCTCGCGGCCCAATACCTTTTCCCAAATCGTCCGGATTTGCAATGCTCGCTCGGAAACCTCGGATTCGACGGCACTTGCCAATGCCTCACTACGATCGTGCACGAATTGATTGTTCAATAGTGCCAACGCCTGCGTCGGCACAGTCGTCACGTCCCGCTGCCCGCAGGTTTGCGTCACGTCACAGAAATCAAACGTGGTCATCATCGGCGGCAGCAGGCCCCGTTTGGAATAGACATACAAACTCCGCCGCAATTGCTCGTCCGGCGGCGATGCCTGCCAGGCGGCCGATTTCATCGACAGTCCTTCCAGCGCTTCACTGCTGATCGTCGGGTGGAACCCGGGACCGCCCATTCGCAGATCCAGCTCACCGGTCGTCGCCAACATCGAATCACGCAGCGCCTCGGCATCCAGCCGCTGACGTTCAGCCCGCCACCAGAGACGGTTGCCGCTGTCGCGCTCGTTGTATTCCGCGAATTGCGGATGCAGCGACGATTGCTTCCAGGTTTCTGAGGTGAGAATCAAGCGGTGCATGCGTTTGATCGTCCAACCGCCGCTTTGAAACTCGGCCGCCAGCCAGTCCAGCAATTCCGGATGCGTGGGAGGATCGGCGAGAAATCCAAAGTTGTTAGGCGAACGGACGATCGCCTCGCCGAAATGATGCAGCCATAACCGATTGACGAGCACGCGGGCCGTCAGCGGATGGTCGGGATGCGTGATCCACTGTGCCAACTGTAGACGTCGTCCGGTCGTCGCCGCCCCTTCGGGTGGTGGTTCAAATTTGCGTTCCAAGGACGAAACCATCGACAGCGACGCGGGGATCACCTCTTCCAGCGGATGTTCCCGTTCGCCGTTCTTGAGGACGTGCAGCGGCCCGGGCGCCGGCCCCAAATCGGTCCAGCCGAACACGTCCGAATATCCCAGTTCCTCCGCGTTTGGTCCGCCCAATAATTTGCGGTCCCGCGCCGCGATCGGTCCCGCCCAAAACGCCGCGGCCATTCGGTAATAGTCTTCTTGCGTGATCGGATCGAACTTGTGGGAATGGCAACGCGCACATTTGACCGTCATCCCCAGGAATGCCGACGACGTCGTGTGCACCATGTCTTCCAGCCGGTCGTATTGGTAATCCAGCGGTTCGTTCGGTTCATCGTTCCAGGTGCCCAACCTCAAAAACCCGGTGGCAATCACCGAATCTTCGTCGCGATCGGGCAATTCGTCTCCCGCCAACTGCTCCAGGACAAAACGGTCATACGGCATGTCGGAGTTGAGCGCGTCGACGACCCAGTCGCGGTATTTCCAAGCAAACGGTTTTTCCTGGTCGCGTTCGTAGCCGCAGGTGTCGGCATAGCGGGCCAGGTCGAGCCAGTATCGCGCCCAGCGCTCGCCGTATTGCGGCGAGGCGAGTAATTCATCCACGACGCGCTCCCACGCCGCGGGCGAATCGTCGGCTTCAAACTCCGCGATTTGCTTCGCCGTCGGCGGCAGTCCGATCAGATCGTAATACAGCCGCCGCAATAACGTCCGTTTGTCGGTAGGCGGCGCCGGAACCATCTCCGCCTGTGCCAACCGCGCTCTGATGAACGCGTCGACCGGGTGTGGCGGCTGCGGTTGGTTGTGTAGCTTGGGCACGTCGGGACGGCGGATCGGCTGCAGCGACCACCAGTCCCGTCCGGCCCGGACATCGTTCGTGCGTTCGAATAGATCGAGCGTCCGCCCTTTCGGCCAAGGGGCCTTGGCGGCCACCCAGCGTTTCAACAATGCGATCTCCGCAGCCGGCAATTTCTGCGGCAGCCCCTTCTTCTCCGGCGGCATCTCGCCGTCTTCGATGCGCAACAGCAGAAAACTGTCGTCGGGCGCATCGGCGTCGATCACCGCTCCGCTGTCACCGCCCTTCCGAACACCTTCGGCCGTTGTCAGCAGCAGGTTGCCGGACGGTTCGCTTCCCTGGTGGCACTCGACGCAGCGTTTGATCAATAGCGGAGCGATTTCGCGCTCAAAATCGGGCGTCGGTTCGGCGGCCGGCAGTCCGGTGGCGTACAGTGCAAACAACAGCCAGGTCCACGTAGCGCAGGAAAAAATGCGAGTTGCCATCGCGCGAACTTTCGTTGCCGGTCAGGAACTGGGTTTCAACGCTGTTTCTGCCAATCTAACCTCCGACGGGCATTTATTCAACGGTGTTTAGAAAATGGCGTTTGTAATTCCGTGGGAGGGATGACATTCGGTCGCGCGCTTGCCGGGGGTGTTGCCTTCATTAATAATGCCGCTTCCCACTTTCTCAGACTTCGCTCCGATTTCCGTTGAGCGCCCCCCAACACACGGAGCCGGCACCATTCGCAGCAGTCAGCCAACGACAATTCGACGGCGTTTGATGACCGATCTCGTTGTGCTGCTTGCATTCACGGGTGCCGTGATTCTGATCGCGACCTGGATCACCGGCGCACAGACGGTCGAGAAGCTCTCCACTTCATTGATCGAACGTACGTCGCTGCAGACCGAAGGCCAACTGCAGGTCTTCTTCGGCGCGCTGCGCAAGAATGTGCTCATCGGGCAGAAATGGGCGGCGCGGGGCATTTTGGACGCCACGGATTATGAGGCGATGAACAACCTATTCGTGCCGATTTTGGAACAGCATCCGCAGGTGTCTTCTATGATGGTCGCCAATTCGGACGGCGCAGAATATTTGCTGCTCCGCGACCCGCTCCATCCCGACATCTGGACGAATCGCATCGTTCAAGCCGACATTTGGGGCAATCGGGTGTTCGACCGCGCCTGGAACTCGAAGACCGGCGAGGTCGACGAAGGATTCAGCGAGTTGGACTACGATCCCCGCAAGCGGATCTGGTACGCACGCGCGCTGGAGACGACTGCCGCCGACCCGGTCTATTGGACCAAACCAGTGATTTTTTTCGTCACCAAGGACCCTGGCATTACGGCGTCGACACATTGGGACAACCCCGACGGATCACCGCACACGACCGTCGTCGCCTATGACCTCTTGCTGATGGACATCTCCCGCTTCACGACGAACCTCGAAGTCAGCAAACATGGCAAGGCCTTCGTGATGGTCGAAGACAACGACACGGGCGCTTTTAACGTGGTCGGACTGCCGAGAGACGAACGATTCCAAACCGCCGATGCCATTCGCCAAACGCTCACTTTCCTGCCCCCCGATGCCGCCGTGGCCGACACGGCGGCGCAGCTTCCACCGTCCGAGAGCCTCAAAGTCCCCGCCTTGACGGCGGCGACGCAGGCGTGGATGTCGGGCGGGCAGCCGCTCACCCCGCTGCCGTTTTCGGTCGACGGAGAAAATTGGTGGGCAGGATTTCGTTTGTTCCAACAAGGCCCCAATCGGTTCTGGATCGGGGTGATTGTCCCCGAACGGGACTTCACGGGCGATATTCGCCGCCAACAGTTGCTGTTGCTGGGACTCGTATTGGGGGTCCTGCTGATCGGCATCGTCCGTGCGGTGACGCTGTCGCGGCGGTTCAGCACCCCGATTGAATCGCTGGTTGAGCAAAGCGAACGCATCAGCCGGGGTGACCTCGAACCGCAAACCCCCATCGTCTCCGACGTCCAGGAGATTCGCCGCCTCGCCGAAGCGCACGACAATATGCGCGAAGGGCTGCAGTCCGTGATCAAGCTGGAAAAACTCGAACGGGACCTCGACATCGCCCGCGAGATCCAATTGGGGCTGCTTCCCCAACAATCCCCCGAGACGCATGAATTTGAGATCGCCGGATGGAACCGCCCAGCGGATAAAACGGGCGGCGACTACTACGACTGGCTGAACTTGCCCAATGGAAAGACGCTGTTCACGCTGGCCGACGTGGCTGGTCATGGGATCGGTCCGGCGCTGATTGTCTCGGTCTATCGGGCCTATATGCGGGCCACCGCCGGCGACGGCGATTGCGCATTGCGTGACGTGATCGAACGGCTCAACGAACTTCTTTGCGCCGACATGCCTGAAGGACGGTTTATCACAGCTGTCGTCGGCGTCGTCCATTCCGAAGATTGCCGCGTGGAACTTCTCTCCGCCGGACATGCCCCGCTGTTATTCTATCAAGCATCGACGAATACGCTGCACAATTGCGAGGCCGACGATTTGCCCTTGGGTATCGCCGGAGGCCTGACGTTCAGTGATGCCCGGCAGATTCCCTTTGCTGCGGGCGACACGTTGGTGCTCACGACCGACGGTTTTTTCGAGGCGACCAACGCAGCCGATGAACCATACGGCATCGAGACGCTCGAACAATTCATTCGCGACCACCACACGCTGCCGCCGTCGGAACTGATCCAAAGCCTCTACCGGGACGTCGAGAAACATGTCGCCGGAGAAGTGCAGGCGGACGACCTGACCGCGCTGGTCATCAAACGGTCGGTGAAACCTGGCTGATACGGTCGTCTCCAAGCGAGGCACTTGTCGCAACGTCTCGCCGCGCGGTATCGTATAAACAACAATCAATGCCTCGCCCTGTGGATCCTCGCGTCGAATAATAGATCATGCGTGTTTTCTCAGCCTGTGACTTGCCACATCGCCGATTCCACGCTGTGGCAATGACACTTATCGCAGCACTCTGTGTTTTCGTATTTCCGTTGGCGACAACCCGCGCCGATGATGATGCGCAGCACGCGTATTTCCAACAACAGGTCGCACCAATTCTCGTCCGGCGTTGCCTGGAATGCCACGGCTCGGAACAGAAGGGGGGCTTGGACCTCCGCTCGAAAGAAACGGCGCTGAAAGGGGGCGAGAGCGGCGCGGTCATCGAACCGAGCGATCCGGACGCAAGTCTGTTGATCGACTACATCGCCAACAAAGAAATGCCGCCGAAGAATCCCCTCTCCGATGAGGAGATTGCCGTCCTTAGACGGTGGGTGGAGATCGGCGCCTTTTTCCCCGACAAGCCGTTGGATCAGTTTGCCGTTTCCACAGACAAGCGGGCGGGATACGACTGGTGGTCGCTGCAGCCGCTGTCGAACAAACGACCGCCGCAAACTGAGGGGATTCCGCCGGCCTGGAACGACAACCCGATCGACCGCTACATCTATGCGGCGTTGGCTGAAAAACAACTTGAGCCTTCGACTCCTGCCGACCGTCGGGAATTGATTCGGCGATTAACGTATGACCTGATCGGATTGCCCCCCACACCTGCGGAGGTCGCCGATTTTCTCAATGACAGCTCACCCAATGCCTATGAACGGGTGGTCGACCGGCTGCTGGCGTCGCCTCATTACGGCGAACAATGGGGACGGCATTGGTTGGACGTCATCCGTTTCGGGGAGAGCCGCGGTTTCGAGCGCAACGAGATCATTAACAACGCCTGGCCGTTTCGCGACTACATCATCCGCTCATTCAACGAGGACAAACCATTTGACCGAATGGTGCTGGAACACCTGGCCGGCGATGTCATTGGCGCGGGTGACCCCACTGTGGAAATCGCCAACACCTTTCTGGTCAGCGGCCCCTACGACGACGTGGGCAATCAAGATGCGGCGCAGGCCGCTCAAATCCGCGCCAACACCATCGACGAAATCATTCGCGCAACGAGCGAGGCGTTTTTGGGTCTTACGGTCGATTGTGCGCGGTGTCATCATCACAAGTTCGACCCGTTCACGCAGGAGGATTACTACGGTCTGTATGCCACATTCGCCGGCGTCAACCACGGTTCGCGCGTCGTCGCCACTGCCGAGCAGAAACAGCAGCATGCCTCCGCGCTCCAGCCGCTGATTGAGCGGCAAGGGGAACTGGAGAAACAGCGCAGCGAACTCGACAACGAGATTTTCGCCCGTGCGGAGCAGCGAGCGTCCGAGTTCGAACGCCAATGGACCCGGGACGCCGTTCAGCGGACCGGTACCGAAGAGAATTTTGCACCGGTCAAAGCCAAGTTCGTCCGGTTGACTGTCGATGGCGTGGACACCAATCCGCAGGGCCGTACCGGATACCGCATCGATGAATTCGAGGCCTGGACCGCCGGCGCAGAGAGCCGCAATGTCGCCGCAGCGGTTAACGGCGGCACGGCGACCGGGGCAAGCCGGACGGCTGAGGATTTCAATGCCTATGGGCCCCGGCAAACCATCGACGGGCAGTTCGGCGCCAGTTGGATCGCCACCGGTCCGGAGTTGACGATCGAGTTCGCCCAGCCGGAGACCATCGACCGGGTGCTGTTTTCCAGCGACCGTACCGGCGCCGCCGGTAGCCAGTCGTTGGCAGCGTTTGTCTGTGAATACCGCATCAGCGTTTCGCTCGACGGTGAGCAGTGGACCGAGGTCGCAACGTCGGCCGATCGTCGCCCGGTCAACGAGGCACACCGACGCAAACGCCTGATGGATGCGACGATGAGTCGCGAAGAGCGGAAGCGGCTCAAGCACCTTGACCGCGAACTGGCCAAAGTCCGACAACAACAGGCCGCGATTCCACCGCTTCCGTCGTGGTGGGTCGGCACGTTTTCAGAGGAGAGCGGACCGTTTCACGTGTTTCTCGGCGGCAGCCCGCAAAAGAAAGGCCCCACAGTCACACCGGCCAGCCTCTCAGCGCTGAAAGACGTCGCCGCACAGTATGAACTCTCCGCCGAGGCACACGAAAGCGAACGGCGACTCGCACTGGCACGCTGGCTGGTCGCCGATGATGATCCGCTGCCACTTGTTCTTCA
>CALFYU010000304.1 GCA_937952455.1 uncultured Planctomycetaceae bacterium | reverse complement strand
TATCCCAGCTACTTTAAGCGCCATGCACACAGCATATGCGCAAAAGACGAAAGCCAAACAGGAACTCCATTTTTGATGGAGTTTAAGTTTCATCAGCCATCACTTAAAAATCAGGGGTCAACTCGTCAAACGACCGGGATGCTAGTGGGATTTGACAATTGCGCCAAGAGCGACTGAATTTGTTTCGGAGGCCATTTTGCTATAGTGCAATGTAGATACCTGGTGAATTCGGGTGCGGTTGCATCATTCAACAGGCTGTTTGTTGGCAGGCAGTGAGTGAGCAAGACAGGTTTATCGCGATTGGCCGAAGGCCAAATTCAGCAACAACGTGCTATCAATACAGATGTGTCGATTCTGAATGGCCTTCAGCCATTGTTTTTTTCGCACCCCATTCACAGGCGATGCCCTAGGCTACGATGAAAAAGGCCTTTGGCGATAAGCGGCCATACGGTTACGACACGAGGGCGATAAGGTCCATCCAAATCTCCCGTGTCGCTTGGCTTGGCACTGGTGTTACAAAAATCGTTCATTTCCGCTCCGCTCACGAGACATTTAGATGGAATTCCGAGAAACGGCACTGGCCGGCATGTATCTGATCGAACCGCGGGTCTTTGAGGATTCGCGCGGATTTTTCATGGAAACGTATCACCAGGCAAAATTCGCCGATGCGGGAATAGCTGCCATGTTCGTGCAGGACAATCATTCCCGTTCCGGGCGGGGAACGTTGCGGGGACTGCACTACCAGATTCAACACGCGCAGGGAAAATTGGTCCGCGTCGTGCGGGGCGAGATTTTCGACGTGGGGGTCGACCTCCGCCGCGATTCGCCCACGTTCGGACAATGGGCCGGAGAAATCCTCAGCGAGGAGAACAAGCGGCAACTGTACATTCCGCCCGGTTTCGCCCATGGGTTTTGCGTCCTCAGCGAAATCGCGGAAGTCACCTACAAATGCACCGACCTGTATCACCCCGAACACGAACGCAGCCTGCTCTGGAACGATCCCCAACTGGGTATCACATGGCCGATCGATGATCCGATCCTCTCCCCCAAAGACGAAGCCGGCATTCCGCTGGCGGACGCGGAATGTTACGAAGGAACGTCACCGGCGAGCTGAGGCACGCCGCTCGCCCATTTTGCTGGCCACCGGCCGCTGACTACGGACCAATTGAAACCCATGAAATACGGTGCCCATGTCTTCGTCTGGCAAGACCGTTACGGCGACGACGAATTGCGAAGAATCCTGGATGACGCAGCAGCGTGGGGCCTGTCGTTTTTGGAAGTGGCCGTCGGCGACGATATTCAGTTCAATGCGTCAAAATTGGGCGACGAGGCGAATGCACGCGGCCTGGAATTGGTGTTCAGCCCCGGCGGAGCATGGCCTGTTGAGTGTGATATTTCGTTGACGGACGAACGCCATCGAGCGGCCGGGCTGGACTGGCATCGCCGCGCGATCGAACGATCCGCGACTGCGGGCGCTTCTGCGTATACCGGCGCGATCTACGGCCACCCCGGAACCGTCCAGCGCCGCCGCCTGAGCGAGTCCGACAACAAGCGGATCGCCGAAACGCTGCATCAACTGGCCGAAGACGCGGCGGACGGTGGGCTGGATCTCGTCCTGGAGCCGATGAGCCATTTCCGCACGCACGTTGCCAACACGCCCCGGCAGGTCAATCACCTGATCGCGCTGGCCGGTCACGAAAACCTGTTCAGCCTGTTGGACACCTATCACCTCGTCACCGAAGTGACCGACATGGCGGCCGCTTTTGAGGAAATGCACCCGCACCTTTGGGGGCTGCACGCCTGCGAAAACAATCGCGGCGCCCCGGGCACCGGATTGCTTCCCTGGCAGCCGCTGCTGAAGGCCGTCTCGGTATCGCGCTGGGACGGATACGTTGGCTTTGAAAGCTACAACTCAACCTGGCGGTACGGCGATTTCGCCGTGGAACGGGGCATGTTCCACAACGTCTGCCCCGACGCGGAGGCGTTTATTCGCCAATCGCTGTCGTTCATGCAGACGGGGTTATCCGAGACGCGTTGATGATGCGTCGAATGAAAACGACGGGTGGCGCAGCCGGCATTGGCTGGCTCGTGCAGCGACAAAAAACGAGCGCCATGTGCGCCCGACCTGATAGTGACCGCACATGGCGCCCCTGCTTGTGCCTGTCGGCATCCATCGCTACGCGATCGGGCCGCGCCTCGTAAAATTGTACACACGATTTCGTACGATAGCGCTAGGTTCTCAAGTTGATCGTTCAGGAATTGGATGCCACTGCTGTCTTGTCCATCAGTACGCACGTCATAGGACGTCGGTTCGCATGGAAAACTCGCCCCTCCACCGCACTGGCGGACAAGCCGCCAGTGGCACCCAACGCAAAAATTGTTTGATTTGGAGAGGCAATCTGAGATTTAGCGGATTGACCTAGCGCTATCGAATTAGCACGCCAGCGACCAACGGGAGCGGCCTATGCCCTCCGAGCGGAAGCTCGCACCCGGGGGCGGCCGTCGCCGCCCCCGCCGAGGCGGAGATCACAGGGGTGGGGGACAATGCGGGGGGCATTCACCAACGAGTGATCACCGCGCCTCGGGGCGGATGTCGACGAAGGAATCGTCAGGCGGTCATGGTTGCGACGTTCGGTTGGGGAAGCCCGAACGTTCTGAGGAGCGACGATTTGCGGGGGAGGATTGCTGTGCGCGAACGGCACCGGGCCAATCTCGGGGCATGTCGTCGTCGGCTTCTGGCAGGGTCAAGTCGCGGGATGCAGAGCGACGACGCGGTTGTCCGCTGGAGGTCGTGTTGCGGGATGCGCCGTTGGTGCGTTTGGCGGCGGCGAGTGATTGTGAGGTGGCAATCGCCGGCAAAGCGCGTCCCGATGTACGAATTGCAATCCAGCCATCATTTTCATACCGCGAATCCGGATCGGCCTGTTTCGCGGCGGCCGTGACGGATGTCTTCGCTGCCAGCGGACGCGGCCGGGCCTTGAGCTTTGCTCGCGGAGCGACGAGGCGGCTGGATTGCCCGGTGTGGACGGCAACACGTGGAGGCGAATCTGCTTCTGGTTCATCCGGCGTTTGGGAGCGGACAACGACCTCGTCATCGGATTCATTCTCCGCCACCAGCACGGGTTCTTCCGGTGTGTCGAGTCGCGGACAACCGTCTTCGATCCATTTTGTCCAGCGCTGTTCCAGAGCGTCCAAGCTGGCGTAGCCGTAATGTTTCTTAAAGGCCTGTTCCCAACCCAATTGGTCCGATTCGGCGAGAAACTGAAGATAGCGGGCTTTGCCTTCTGTTTGCACCAGCAATTCGGCCAGCGTGTAGCCTTGCGCATAGAGACTCAACACCGCTTGCGGATCGTTGGGATACTCCTTCATGCTCAACAATTGCCGCAGCGGAATCCGCTGGCTGGTGTGCAGAATTTGATTGACCATTAATAGCTGCCGGCGTTTCTCGGATTCGTGTTCTGCCAGCGTCGCTGCCCCTTCATCAGCCCAACGCGGCAACGGCTGTCGGAAATGGCAGGCAAAAATCGTATGGCTGACCTCGTGCGGAATCACCGAATCCAAAACGCGTTCCAACGTTCCTTGGACGACCATCTTCCAGCCAAAAACTTCCATCTCGCCTGTCGCACCGCGATCAAACGAAAACGACGTATAACCGCCGGCGCCTAGTTGGCCGACTTTGACAGTGACGGGGCAGGGGGCATACCAATTCGGCAATTCGTGCCCCAGCCAGGCCACGGCCAATTCGCGGCGGTGATGTTCGGCGTGTTCGGCGACCTGTTGAGCCATTTGCGGCGTGGGAGCGGTGACGGTGAAGTTGGGAGAACGGTAAGTCGCCCCCATCGACGTGATGGTGGCGGCGGCAAGTGCGAGTCGAATAAGGAGAGCATCCATGCTCGTTGTATCCTCAGCTGGGGAGTGCGGTGATCGCTTCCTGCGAAAACCGTGGTGTGTGAAATGTTTGGCGGCTGACGATGGGACGTGATCAGTTTGTCAGCCGCGCCGTGCGGTGGGCCAGAGGAGCAAACTTGAGGCCAAACCGTGGAAAATGCGATTGGGGACCGTGCCGGAAATAATGAGATGTCGCTAAAGTCTTATGCAGCGGGAAATTGCAAGTCGGGGTCGACTTTCATCTCGAAACCAATGCGCAATCGCACCGGCATATCTCGATTGTAAAAATTGCAATTCTCACGCGCTTCTATCAGCGAAATTGCGAACGCCAGCCGGCGAATGCCTGCTGCAACTGGTCGGCGATGTCCGGTTGGGATGCAGCCAGATTGTCCGTTTCCGAGATGTCGCTGGACAGATCGTAGAGTTCCGGAGCGCTCAGCGGTTTGGGCTGAATCCACTTGTGCGGCCCGCGGCGCACGGCTTGCATCTTGCGAAATTCCCAGAAGAAGCTCCGCGGCTCGTCGCGCGCTGCGCCGCGCAACTCCGGCAGCGGATCGATGCCGTCCAAAACAGGGGACTCCGGAGGTTCGACTCCCGCCGCTGCGAGTATCAACGGCAAGATGTCGAGGCTGATCCAGGGCTGGTCGGTCACGGTTCCGGGTTTGATGCGTCCGGGCCAGCGGACGATGCAGGGGACGCGAATGCCCCCTTCCCACAAGGTCACTCCGCCGTCCCGTAGCGGGCGATTCGAGGCGACCTCCAAACCGCGGCCGGGCAGCATGAACGCACCGTTGTCGGAATAGAACACGACTAGCGTGTTTTCGGAAAGCTTAAGCGAGTCCAATTGTTTCAGTACGCGACCGATGCCGGTATCGAGCGCGGTGACGACGGCATAGTAGCGCTGCTGAGGATCAGGCTCGTCCGCGTCGAGTCCGTAAGCGGCGAAGGCGTCTGCCGGCGCCTGCCAGATATTCGGTTCGCCGGGCCCTTTATTCCGCGCGCTCGGAAAGTGCGGCGCGTTGAAGGGAAGGTACAGAAAAAATGGCGACTCGGCATTCCGCCGGATGAAATCACAGGCAGCGTCGGCGAACAGGTCGGTGCTGTAACCCTCGACCGTCGCCGATTCAGTGCCGCGGTAGAGATCATTGCGGCCGGCGTAGATATGGGTGTAGTAGTCGAAGTTTCCCGACGCGTTGCCGAAGTATTCGTTGAAACCGCGTTCGGTCGGCCGGCTGCCGGGGGCGAAACCGATATTCCATTTGCCGAAACAGGCGGTCGCGTAACCGCGCGGTTGGAGGTATTGCGGAATCAGTATCTCCGACTGCCGCAAGCCGACGCCGAGGTTTTCCGCCGCACTGAGTTGATGATTCAACCCAATTCGTTGTGGATACCGCCCGGTGAGTAACGTCGCCCGCGACACGGTACAGGTGGGAGACGCAGTGTAAAACGACGTACAACGCACGCCTTGCTGCGCGAGCCGATCGATGACGGGCGTTTTGATTGCCTGGTTGCCATAACAACCGACATCGCCGTAGCCGAGGTTGTCGGCCGTGATGAGCACGATGTTCGGCAGGCGGTCGTGGGGGACATCCGCACCATGGCCGTTCGCCGGGAGTAGGGCGAGGACGGCGGCCGACAGAGCGATGATAAGATTCAGTCGAATATGCATAACCGTAGGGCAGGCTCCCGTCTGCCGAAACTTTATTGGACGTTTAATCGTTATACGGCAGGCAGGAGCCTGCCCTACGGCGATCACTTTAATGCCGGGTTTCGTACAATTGGGCGACGACGCCGTCTAGGAAAATCGCGAGGCGTTCGGCCGCGAGATGGGCGGATTCGCGGAGCTTCCACAAGTCCTTTACGGCGGCGGGGCGTTTCCACACCGCTCCCATGGCGGCGCCGACGCGATAGGTGCCGGTCGACCCCAAGATCGAGAGAATCTCGGGCGGCAAGTCCGCCGACATGTCGTCGCTGATCACACGGACGGCGAGGTAGGGCGTGTGTGTGTCGCGGCAGACTTGGGCGACGGCCAGGCTTTCCATATCGACGGCCAGTGCGTCGTGTTCCTCGGCGCGCCGCTGCTTTTCCACCACGGTGCGGACGATGGCGTCGGTGTTCAAGATGCGGCCTACATAAAGCCCGCCGGCGGGGTTGGCGGGCATGTTCACTTCGACGTTCATTTCTTGGCCGTGGATGTCGCAGACGTGATCGGCCATCACGATCTGCCCGATTTTCATCTCCGGCCGCAGTGCCCCTGAGAATCCGGCCGAGATGACCCAAGCGGGGGAGTGCGCATCAATCAGGGCCTGCGTCGCCCGCCGCGCGGGGGCAAACCCGGTGCCGGTTTCGACCACGGCGACTTTGATATCGCCGTAACGCCCCCCGCGAAATACAAAGCGGTCTCCCTCGTATTCTCGGAGTGTCTCGCATCGGTCCAGAAACGGGGCGATCTCCATGGGCAGCGCACAGACGATCCCCACGTCGGCGTGGGCGGCGGAGTCGTTTTGTGCGGGGTCGTCAGTCATGGGAAGTCTCGAAATGTAACGCGAAACGTCGTTGGCGGTGCAACGATTTTCGCCGCCTCGCGCCGGCTGTCATCGGGGAAATTTGCTTGGTGGTGATCGCCGTTTACGACGTCATGCCGTCGGTTGGGGACTGGCGGTGACATGCCTGGTAATCGGTGGAGATCTAGATGTTCTTCACTGTATCGCAAGTTTCGGAAATGGTCCACTGGCGGGCGATTTGTCGGATTTCGCGAGAATCAGTTAAGATCGGCCGGAGACCGGCGAATAACGGGCACGTGGCAATGCGTAAGGCATTCGCAATCGTTCCCCCGATGAGTAACGGACCCGATGATGTACCATTTCCGCGAGAAAATCCGCAAACGTCGCTGGTTGTGGCTGTTTTTGTTCTTCTGGCTGCCGCTGACGATTCTCGGAGTGCTGTGGTTCGGTTTCTCGCCCAATGTTCCCGATCGCGCGTTTCGCGCCGAGAGGGATGCGTCGGGGAACTTTGTGGACCACTTGCTGGGGGAAGACGAGGAATCGCAGAACGGGCCGACATTTGAGGCACAGTTCGGTTCACTGACTGCTCAAAACAATATGACTTCGTCGTCGAGCGTCAGTTCCAGCAATCCGAGTTTTTTCGCCGACCGCCATCTCGTGCTTCTCAACCGCAGCGACCATACGTTGCTGAAGCGAGTCGGCGGACTGGTAGTGGAACAGCTAAAAGGACAACCGTGGTTGCAGCGGATCGACTACTATCCGCAAGGCGAATCGATGCCCCGCGGGGAACACGCTCCGGATGTGTTTGTGACGCTCGATCTGGGAGACCTTGAAGAATCGGGGCTGTTGATCGAACACAGGCTCAAAGCGGACATCCAAGTCACGGCGTCGGACAATCTGGTCCGCAGCAATCACAGTTACATCGACAATCTCACGCCGCCGCAGATCACGTTTCGCTGGAACGGCACGCTGCAACATGACTCGACGACTGCCGGCCTGCGATCGTCCGGGGCGAAGTATAAGCTGGCGGCGGAGGATATTGCCAAACAAATCGCCGGGGCCCTGGTCAAGCAGTCCGACAAGTGGCGGGAAAAACATGGCCCGCTGCCGGTGATTCCCGAGGATTTCTACCCCGCCTATCAAGCCGCCCCCACGCCGCCGGCATTACAAAAACGAAACGCCGAGCTGCTGTTCACGGGGCACGGCTTGATGAACCGCAACCAAACGGTGTGGCGATTTGAATCAGAGCAAAAGCCTGGTGATTTGCTGCTGGCGGTCAACGAGGAATTGACGGCCGATGGTTGGACAGCACCCGACTTCCGACCGGAGGAATTTTCCCCGCATCTGCGGGCGAAGCGCGACGGCGTCATCCTCGAAGTTTTCCCTGACCGCGAAGCCGGACATGATGTCACGATTGAGGGGCGAAACGACGGCGACCAGCCGGCCGGTCCGCGGACGTATTACGCGACGTACCTGGACCGGATGTCGCACGACGAGATCTTGGCCGCGTGTAAAAAACTGCTGGAGAGCAAACCGCCGGTGGAAACGCTCGTGATCTTTAGCCGGCACTGGCACGGCGATCGCGATTTGCAGCGACAGGCATTGGAATACCTGCAGGCGCAGTCCGCGCGGTCGCCTGAGGCGCTGATTGCCATGACGGAGCTACTGCGTCGCGACAAGCGGGACGAAGAAGCGCGGCAGACATTGCTGGCAGCGGATGCGCTCAGCGAAACGCTGCCGTCACCTGACAAATACGAGAGCCGTTTAAAGGGACTCGCCAAAGAACTGAAGATGGAGGACTTCCCGCCGAAGTCGTTCGACGTCGAACTGTTGGGCAAATACGGCGTGCGTGAGCTCCTTAAGGACACCCGGATCGCGGACATGGAGCTGGGGTTGGATGAGCCGGCGGTATATCTCTACCAAACCGCCGACGGTAGCGCGGACCTATATAGCTTTCGTGTCGTATCGGCGGGAAACGAACAATATGAAATGGCCTTCGTTGCCTCGCGGCTGGGAACAGGCTCCCGCGAGTGGGGCCGCGGCGGAAGCGTGCGCGAAAATCAATGGTCCAGCCAACAGCGGTCGCTGGACGAACGCAATTACGCGGTTCGGTTTTTTGTACGAAAACTGCCCAATGTGCCCCGGTTTGTCGCTGCGATTGACGTCATCGATGCCAACAACCCGCCGGCGAAACCGCCATACGAGAAATGACGTGCTGGGCTTCGTACGACAGCGCTAAATTAATACTAAGCCAAGCAGAGAAGACCCCAAGACTTATTGGTAAATTGGGTGCCACTGGTCGAGCAATCAACACTTCAAAGTAGCGCTGTCGTGTTGGTAGCGATTTCGGTTGCGGTTTTCACGCTCGATACTTTTGGTATGATCCCCCGCGAGTCCGACTTGCGGACCGGGTGATCCTCGCGCAAGATCACGCCGTACCAATTCTCCCTTTGAGCAACAGAGCCGTCTCCATGACCAGTGCGGAGAATTCCCTCGCGTCGCACACCGCGTTTCGCGGTATGATGCCGATCCTGCCGACAGCCATCACTTCCGCCGGCGACGTCGATGAAACCAGCCAGCGGCGGTTGGTGCAGTATTGCCTCAAATGCGGGGCCGTGGCGATCGGGCACTTTGGGATCGCATCGGAGTTTCATAAGGTCCCCGACCATGCCCGGCAATATCTAACGGAGATCATCGTCGACGAAGTGGCCGGACGTGTGCCGGTGTTTATCGGCGTCACGGCGCCCGGCGTCGGTACATCGTTGAATTATGCCCGCCAAGCAGAGCAACTCGGCGCGGATCTGATCATGGCGGCGCTGCCGTACGTCGACTTGCCCGATCGTGACGGGGCATTTGACTATTATGCGGCGCTGGCCGAGGCGACGACGTTGCCGATTATTATTCAGGACACGCCGGCCAGCTCGGCGATCTTGACGGCGGAGCTGTTGCACCGCATGGAGCGGGAGATTCCCGGCGTGCAACATGTCAAAGCGGAGGGGAAGAATTTTCTGACCAAGACCGCCCGCTTATTGGAACTGTCCGGCGGACGGATGTCGGTGATCGGCGGGGCAGGGGGGAAGCATCTCCTGCATTTGTTGCGGATGGGTGTCACGTCGTTCATGACGGGG
>CALFYU010000303.1 GCA_937952455.1 uncultured Planctomycetaceae bacterium | reverse complement strand
GGTGCTGCTGACAACCCGCAACGCGAGAGCTTTCAGATCGAATATCACGGCGGCTGCGTCCTGATCATTCCGGCCACGGACGTCGAGTCGATGCAGTGGGATTTGATCGAACAGGCGGCCGACATCGTGATGACGCCGCTTAAGGACCTGGAGGTCCCGATGGTTGTCTTCGACCTGAGCGAAGTGAGCTACTTCGGCTCGGTGTTTCTGTCGCTGTTGCTGCGGTGCCATAAATTCGTCAAAAGCGCCGGCGGCGAATTGGTGCTGTGCGGCGCCAGCGACATGGCGCGGGAACTGCTCTCGGTGACGGCGCTGGATACGTTGTGGGCGATCTATGATGACCGGGAAGAGGCGCTGGAAGCGCTGGCGGGGTGATGTTGCTCATGCGGCCCGAAGGAGCACAGCGGCTTCGATTGCGACTCAGTTCTCAAGAACCATCCGCTTCCGGCGTCGCCGATTTCTCTGGCAGTAGTGCCTCGCGAATACGCTTCAGCGGTTCTTGGCGTTGCTCTTCGGTCATGTAGAACTGGTACCCATAGTCGGACAGTTGTATGCCCAGCATTCTTTCCAGACCGATCCGTGCGAATTGACGATTTGTACGGAACGGATCATCGAGCGCTGCAATCAATTCCGGCAAAGCCCAATCGGCGTTCTGACGCGTCAATGAGTCGGTCGCCACCTGCCGGACGTGTTCCTTGTCGCTTTTCAGCCAGCCCAGCGCGGCGGAAGCATCTCGCTCGGGATAGCTTTGCGTCAGCGCGTTGTTGTTGAATGAGGCGTCGTACCATTTTTTCAGATACTCGACCGTCCAATCGATGGAACGATCAACGTGGCACATGTTGCAGGCGTTCGGCTCGTTGGCTTCGAGCATACGGCTATCAGTGGGCGAGAAAATTGTGTGCGTGCGGACGACGTCCTGCAGGCCTTCGTTGAGTCGCGGCATGTGGCAATTCATACAGCGGCTCCCTTCGCTGTCGATCGGGTGATGGGTGTGTGCGATCCGCGCTTCGGTCGGCACAAACTTCTCGTGGCACTTGAGGCAGGAGGCATCATCTTCGGCCGCAGTGCGGGACCATTCATGACCGATTCCTTCGTGCGGATTGTGGCATTCGATGCAGGTCAGCTTGGTATAGCAGCTGCCCCGCATGGCGTCGGAATACTCGGTCGAGTTCCAAGTCGAGCTGCCGGATGCGAACAACGGACGGTGTCCGACGTGACAGCGGCCGCAGGCCCAATTCACGTTGTCATGATTACGTCCGAAGTCCAACTGGCCGTCCTCGGTCTTGATGGCAAGGTCGGGGCTGGCCGGGAAGAATTTGGGCATAACTGATTTGTCTTCGGCATGTTCCTTGGATCCCAGATGGCAAGCTTCGCAACTGATTCCCAATGAAACGGCTTTGTCTTTTGCGTCAAACGTGCGGTATTCGCGCAGGATCGACGCAATGTCGTCGTCGGAGAGTTCCCAGGGCTGCCGTTTCTCATCCCACAACTCCGGCGTGGCTTTGGAAACGTAGTCCGGCAGGGACAGGTTGAGATCGACAGGCACATATTGCCCGATCTTTTGCTGGTCACGGACCATCATGTCGCCCACGGGAAACGTGGTGTGGCAGAAGTTGCATTGCGACCGGTAAAGGTCAGATGCGGTGTCGCAATAGGTCCCCCAGTCGTCCCAGGGGGGGGATATATCAGCCGCAAAGGGGTCATAGTCCTCGGGTTCGTGATCCTGTTCGTGAACGTGAACAATCGGAACCCATTCCTCGCGATCCAGCCAGTAACCGAAGGGAAGGACGTGCTCTTCGCTGTAGCGAGGATGGTCGGACGGTTCCGGCCCTTCGAGTTGCCGGCCGACGTAATATTGGTAAAAGCGCGATCCGATTGTTTGCGTGATCTCGGAGACACGGTGCACGTCGCCGCGAACCAGCTCCATGAAATATTTCCCATCCTTGTGGTAGAATTTGGCTTCTCCGCCCAGGTACTCGATGCCGGCGCCGTCCGAGAAATCGCCTTTGACCGTTTCATCGCTGGCGAGCGCATTCATCCAACGGTGGGCATGGCCGGACCACAACTCGTAATTGTGCTCGTGGCACTTTTTACAGGACTCGGGTCCGGCATAATCGGACCGGTGGATATTGGTCTGTTCCCCGGTGTCGACACGGCCTTGTTTGACCGGCTCGGGAATGCCGTCCCACCACAGCGTAAACCGACCGAACTGCTGGGCACGGATTGATCCCGGCGGGCGGAGCGATTCCTGCGATTCGGAGACTTGCGCTGTTGCAGTTGAATTGGACTTCGAGGAGCTGAAGACGGACCGATAGACAAAAAGCCCCGCCACGCCGACCAGCACCAATACGAATGCAACGCGGCCCAATAGTATAGTCGCCGGGGGTTTGGCCGACCCGGATTGCTGAGACATCAAACTCATCTCCACGCCACAACGTGAGTTGAGCCCAAAACCAACCGAGCGACTGCTAACGACAACCTTTATCTTACTTGCGGTATCACCTTTTGTCTATCCGCGCGCGTCGTGTCGCAAGTTGTTCGGCGACTCACTATTGCCAAACTCGCGAAGACGTTGATTGAGGGGATGCCGGTGAAGTACAAGGGGATCAATCCCGGTGGTTCCTCAGCTAGGCGATTCCCTATGATGGGGTTGATCCCGGCCGACTCAACGACTCTAAAACGGGTTTCAAGACCCTCTGACGCGTCACGCCCACACTTGTACGACAGTTTCACGAACAGGCGCAAC
>CALFYU010000302.1 GCA_937952455.1 uncultured Planctomycetaceae bacterium | reverse complement strand
CGGATTCGGGCGAGGGCTATAGGGCCCGCGCGAGTTTTTATCATGATGCGGGCAACTTGCAGGCGGCGATCCGCGATGCGCGGACCGCCTATGAGAAATCCCCTGACGATCCGCGCGTGTTGCTGCTTGCGGCGGCGTTGATCTCGGCCGAAGCCCGGTCCCGCGGTGAAATCCGCAGCTTCGACGTGCAGACCGTCCGCGAACAGTTGGAACAGGCCCTCAAGAAACTCGACGACGCACCCCGCCCGGAAAAGTCCACGCCGATCTCCTCGTTTCTGGACAACGACATTGAACAGCAACGCGCCATCATGATTGAAACACTGGCCAATCTGGATCTGGTCGCTGACCAGCCCGAGGCGGCAATTGGCCGGTTGACCGAAGCGATTGCCGAAACTCCTGACAACGTCGAATTCCGCTGGTCGTTGGCCAACGTGCTGATTGGACAAGGTCGGGTGGGCGAGGCACAAGCATACTTGGACGAGATCGACGATCAAGACGTCGCCGGTCCGCTCAAGGGGTTCTTGCAGGCCCGAATTCTGGAAACCCAAGGGGAATGGCTGGCGGCGATTGAAACGTGCGAAAAGATTTCTGCCAACCGGGTCCTGCAAGATATGTTTCCCGGCGGCACAGACTTGGTCCGCGCTCGGTGTGAGAACCAACTCGGCCACACCCGCAGGGAACTGATCGCCTACCAACGAGCCGTCGAGGCCGACTCGGGTTCCGCGGCCGCGCGGATCGGCTTGGCCAGCGTCCTGCTCCGCCTGGGACGCGTCGAGGAAGCGCAAAGCGCTCTTCAGGAAGTCGAAACCATGACCGGCGTCCCCCTGGTGCTGGCTCAAATCGACATGCAAAAGAATCTTCGGCTCGCGCCCAATCAACGCGATTGGAATCACACCCAACATCTGCTGGACATCGCCGCCAATCAGGGGGAAGACATCGTTGATGTGCAACTATTCCGTGCACAAATCGATGTCCATCGGGGAGACCATGACGCCGCCCGCCTCGTGCTGTTGCAGGCTCAACGCCGGTCGCCCGATCGAATCGAACCCTGGATCGCGTTGGCCGAACTGGAGGCGCAGGCCGGACACCTCGACAAAGCGCTGCAGATGTTGGAGGAAGCAGAAAACAAACTGGGCTGGAATTTCCGCAACACCCAAGCCCAACTCAACATTCTCGCGGCAACCGACCCGAAAAAAGCGCGACAGGTGTTGTCGCAACTGACCACGCAAGCCGCCGAGTCGGTGCCCCGCGCTACCATGCTCGAGTACATGGCCGTGATGTATGAGCGTCTGGGCGATATCGACAAGGCCCTGGCCAACTGGGAACAAATCTCACAGCTGGAACCGGCAAATTTCCGGGCCTACATGGCGCAATTTGAACTGGCACTGGAAGCGCAGGATTTTGACCGCCTGAAAGGCGCCGATGGGATTCTCGCCAAGATGGCCGCCCTGGAAGGCGAGGATGGGCAGCAAGTCCGCCTGGCCCGCGCGCACATGCTCATCGCCGAAGCGCGGCGCGGGGATCGGCAGCGACTCGACGAAGCGCGGCAGATCTTGAACGAGCTCAAAAACAGTTTCGTCCTGACCCACGAGGTCTTAGCCAGCCTGGGGGATTGGGAGTCCGTCGATGGGAATCAGGCAGCGGCCACGGACTATTATCGCGACGCAATCCTCCAGGGCTCCGATGATCCCCGCGTATTGCGCAATTTGGTCAGCCGGTTGAATTCCGACTCGCGATTCACGGAAGCGTCCGCCGTGATCGAACGTTTTCGACAAAACACCCGGCGGCCCTTGACGAACGAATTGCGGCACATGGCCACTTACACGCTGATGTCGGCCGGCGAACACGAACAGGCGCTACAGGCCGCCATGGAAAGCATTTCTCCCGATTCCACCAATCATCAAGAACATTTGTGGTTCGCCCATTTTTTGATCGCGGCCAATAAGATGGAGGAAGCCGAGATCTCCCTCCAGTCGGCTCTCACACACGGACCGGAGCATGTCGAAACCTGGGTGGCTTGGCTGCAGTTTCTGAAGCGCGTCGGCCGAGACGAGGAGATCGCCCAGACGATCGAAAAGGCAAAAAAACAGTTTCCAGGCGACGATCACGCTTTAGAAATGGCGCAGATCTTCGAAGCAGTCGGCGACTTTGACGCCGCGGAAAAGGACTTTCAGACCGCGGTCGCCCGTACGCCTAACGACACAGCCTTGCGCATCGCCGTCGCCGAGTTTTTTAACCGCATCGGTAGACCGCAATCAGCCGAGCCGCACCTGCGCCGCGTGCTCGCCGAGGATTCTACGGCATCCCCCGCCCAACAGGCAGACGCGCGGCGCGCCTTGGCGTTGGCATTGGCCGCCGATCCGTCCTACCCCAAATTCCAGGCGGCTCTGCAACTGCTCGATGAAAACCTCGATCACAACAGATGGTCCCTTCCCGATCAGCGGCTCAAGGCATTCCTACTGGCTCGGCAACCCACGCGCAAAAGCCGCCGCCAAGCATTGCAAATCTACCGCCAACTTCAAGAAGCCGGCTCGCTGCTGCGACAGGACCGCATGGTGATGGTCAAGCTCTTGGTCGCAACGGACGATTGGCCGCAGGCCAAACCGCTGCTGCGGGAAGTCCTGAACGATCCGCAATGCACGCCGGCGGACCTCGCTTTCGGAATCCGGGCCATGCTGAATCATGGTGAATCCGAAGGTGTTGATGATTGGATCAAGCGGCTCGCCGCCGCGGAGCCGAGGGAGTTACAAACCCTCGGACTGCAGGCGCGAAGGATGATTGACCAGCGTCGCGAAGACGAGGCCATCGCCCTTTTGGAAGCCGCTATGCAACCGACCGACGATCAACCTGCGATCGCCACCAAGGCCGAAATCGCCGTCATCTACCATAGTTTTGCGGAGATGCTCGATCGTACGGGCCGAACGGTGAGCTTCGACAAGTTCGCCAACAAATCGGAAGCCTATTTGCGCGAAACCATCAACGAATATCCCCAACAGGTTCTGCTGCTCGCCGGACTGCTGAAGCTTCGCGGACAGAACGAGGAGGCGCTCAAACTACTTGACGAATCCTGGGACGTGACCAGACCGGAACAGATCGCCGCTGCGAGCCTGGATCTGCTGAAACAGGTGCCGAACGCCGATCAGTGGATCGCGAAATTGCGAAAACAACTCGAAGCCGAGATCGAAAAAACGCCTCCCTCCAGCGAGCTATTGTTTCAAGCCGCGAACTTGGCGCACCTGCAGCACGATTACGACGCGGCAATCGGCTGGTACCGGAAATCGCTAGAAAAATCTCCCACGTCCGTCGTGATTCTCAATGAGCTGGCAGTGCTGTTGGCGCTCAACGACCGCGATCTCAACGAAGCCTTAGAGTTGATTAACCGCGCGATTTCGCTCACCGGGCCGAATCCGATGTTGCTCGATACGCGGGCCACGATTCATCTGGCCATGAACCGACCCGATCTCGCCATCGAAGACCTCAAACTCGCCTTGGAGGACGAAGCCTCCCCCACCAAGTATTATCATCTGGCACAGGCGCGCGACCTGGCGGGCGACCGTGGCGCCGCACAAACCGCGTTTCAACAGGCGCTCGCCGCCGGCTTCACTACGAGTCACCTCCATCCGCTGGAACTCGAGAGCTATCAGATTCTGAAGCGCAAATTGCAGTAAACGGCCCCCACCGGCCTGCCGGCAGTGCGGGGTTATTCTCGCTACAGCCGGTGCAATCCGCCCGCCGATTGCCTCGTCTCGGCGGCATCCGGCGCGAAGCCGCGTTCCGTAAGCTAGATTTCAGGATAAGGGCCGCGCCCCAGGCCCCATTCACCCGCGCGAGTTCCTGACACGACACACCCAGGTGTCCACGCCTCGCGTTGTGAGGGTTGGGGGAACTTGCGGCAGAACAATCCTGACTCGAAAGTCGACAACCACACGATGGCCGGACTTCCCACCGCGAAAGAGTTACGACAACTGCCCCTTCGCGCCATCGTTGCCTACACGGTCCGCTGTGCGCAGCGCGTGGCCCCCACGTACCAACTCGGCAACGACGAGAACGGCAATAAAAAATGCCAAGCGGCCGTGCAAGAGGCGATCGCCGTTGCGCTCGACTTCGCGTCCGGAGTAACCGTCGATCCGAAACGGGCCGGACGTGCCGAGGAAGCTGCGATCGCCGCGGTCATCGCCGCCACCGAATCACCCGACGTCGCCGCCAAAGTCGCCTATGCGGCGAATGCCGCCTACGCCGCCGCCAATACAACGTCCGCGGCGCTGGAACTGCTCAAGACCCGCCAGAACAAAGCCGATGCCGCCAAGGCCGTCTTGATCGCGGCCATCACGGCCGTCGATGCCGCCATCTCCGTTGACAAAGCGGTTGCCCGCGCCGCGAGCTTTGACTGGCAGATGCTCACGCGGATGCAACTGGGCAAATTCCCCGAGTTGGGCGACCCCGTCGATCCCACGACCAAAGGCGTGCTCGGACCGCTTTATCGAAATTGGCACGGTAAGACGGCACCCGATACGGCACAACCCGCCTGGCCGTCACCGGAACCGCAGGCTCCCCACCTGCTGCGAACCGCGGACGCGCAGGAACCGCCCGAACAACCCGAACTCTCACCGCAATGGACCGAAGAACGGGAACGACTCCGCAGCGAGATCAAACGGCTGAAATCCGAACTGAGTCTGGCCCGAAACGAAGCCGGCTGCGACGAAAACGCACACGCCGAACAACAGGAACAGTGGCGGCAAATCCACCAACGCCAAACCCAGCTCGACGCGGCCTATCGCGAACTTCAGGCCGAACAGGACGAGTTCCATGCGGAGCGGGCGGCTTTCAAACACCAGTCTGACGAGCTGCGTGCCGAACGCGAGCGCTTTGATCAACAGCGCCAAGAAATCCAGACGCGCGCCGACGGCTTTGACGCTGAACGCCGCGATCTCGACACCCAACGGGACACATTACAAGGCGAATTGCAAAAACTCGAGCAGCAACGCGCTGCTGCCGAACAAGATCGGCAAGAACTCGAGCAATCGCGGCAGCGACTGGAACAATCCCGTGGCGAAATCAACGAGTTGCGGCGGCAAGCCGAAAACGCCGCTGCCGAGCAGGACGCGCGACGGGACGAACTCGACCGGCAGCGCGACGAGCTCTCGCAGGAACAAGCCGAACTCGCCCAACAACGCGAGGCCTTGGACGGCGAACGCGAAGAACTGGAATCGTCGCGAGACCAACTGGAAGAGGATCGCGCGCAACTGCGGGACCAGCGGCGCCAACTCGACGAAGATCGGGCAGAATTGGAGAAAGTCCAAACGGACCTCGACCCACAGCGCAAAGAACTGCAGGCGGCACGCAATCAACTCGAAGAAGACCTCAGTGCGCTGGCCCAGCAGCGGGAAGCGCTCCAAGAGACACAGCGCGAAGTCCGCGAGGAATCAGATGCGCTGCAACAAATCCGCGAGCAGATCGATCAGGACCTCGACGAACTGGCTGATAAACAAGCGGCGCTGGAAACCGAGCGCGAAGAACTGGAAAAAGCTCGCGCCGATTTCGAACCTCAAATGAAACAGCTCGCCGAAGAACGCCAATCGATCGAAGACGAACGATCGGAATTGGAGCAGGAACAGCGCAAGGCGACCGAACAGGCGCTCGAGATCGCTGACGAAGCTCAGGAACTTGAACGGGAACGTCGCAAACTCGCCGGCGACTGGCAGGCGCTGCAAGATGACCGCGAGGCGCTCTGCGGACACCTGGAACAATGGCTTGAGACATTGCGCGTGCCGGCCGACGTGCCGCAATAAACTTTGCGACCTTGCCGGCGCCTGCCCTCCCGCTGCCGGGACGCACCGACTACAATCTCGCAGCAGGCCCGCCAATTTCCCCTCATGTACACTAATAAAAAGCCGACACGATGGATCGTTCCCCTTCGCCGCTGGTGTTAATTCTCGGCGCCGGCATCAACGGTGCCGCTTGCGCCCGAGAGTTGGTACTCAACGGCGTGTCCGTGGTGATTGTCGATACCGAAGACATCGCCTTCGGCGCCTCATCAAAATCAACCCGGCTGATTCACGGCGGACTGCGGTATTTGGAATACGGCGAATTCGACCTCGTCCGCGAATCGCTGGAGGAACGCACGCGGCTGCTGCAACTGGCACCGCACTTCGTCCGGCCACTCCGCTTGTGCATTCCCGTCAACAATCGGCTTTCGGGCGTGCTCCCTTCGATTTTGCGGTTTCTGAAACTCGAGCATTGGGCCGACTCCCTGGCGCGCAGACAGCCTCACAAGGCCGCCCATCACAAAACCCGCGGTCTGTGGCTGGTGCGGATGGGACTGCGGATGTACCAAATCTATGCCCGCGACCCCACGCTCCCCTCCTACGCCGTTTATCACACCGGCGGCAATGAATTGCCGGAGGTCGACGCCACGAAATATCCCTGGCTGGCCGCCTACAGCGACGGGCAAATCGTCAACACGGAACGCTGGGTCCTCGCCTTACTGCACGATGCCCAACGGGCCGCTGACCAATCGCGGGCTGACCTGCACGTCTATACGCATCACCGCGCCGTACGCAACGGCAGTCGTTATGACATCGTTCCCGCCGGCGACGAAGCCCATATCACGGCAAGCGTCGAACCGTCACTAATCATCAACGCCACCGGCGCGGCCGGCGACAGCACATTAAAACAACTCAATGTCGACGCCCCGCAGCTATTCGCCGGCACGAAGGGGAGCCACATCCTCACCCACAATCCGCGGCTCAAAGCGGCTTTGCACGAGAAAGGCGTCTATGCCGAAGCGGGCGATGCACGGTTGGTGTTCGTTTTGCCTTTTGATGACGCTGTGTTGATTGGCACCACGGATGAACCGTTCCCCGCCCCGCCGGAAACCGCCGTCGCCACGGATGAGGAAATCGCCTACCTCATCGCATCGGTCAACGAACTGTTCCCACACGTCGAACTGACCCGCGACGACGTCGCGCTGCATTACTCCGGCGTCCGCCCGTTGCCGCACTCATCCGCCAAGACCCCCGGCGCCGTGACCCGCCGTCATTGTATCGAGGAAGAACACATCGCCGAGATGCCCGTGTTGACGCTCGTCGGCGGCAAACTGACGACCAGCCGCGCGCTGGGAGAACAAACCGCCGATCGCGTCCTCAAGTTCCTCAACCTGCGCCGCCCCGCCGATACGCGCGACCGCTCCGTCCCCGGCGGCGAACATTACCCCGCCGATGAATCTGCACTCTGGGCAGAAATCGAGCGCGTCGCGAAACACTATAACATCACACCGCAAAAAGTCGCTGCCGTCTGGCGGCTGTTCGGCACGATGACTGCCGACGTCTTCGACCAATGCGAAGGCTTGCCCGGCGAAACGCTGCACGGCACCGACTTCCCGCTCCCGGTGGTCCGCTGGATCATCGACCACGAATGGACCGGCACGCTCAGCGACCTGGTCGAACGCCGATTGCTGTTGATGTTTCACCCCAATCTGTCACGCGCGGCGCTCGAACAGCTTGCATTGCTGCTCGTCGAGGCGGGGAAACTCGACGCCGGTCAAAGGAGCACGGCCGTTGAGTCCACGATTTCTCGACTGCATGAGTTTTACGGCATCAAGGTTCGTGATGGACAGTCCTAATCGAGGTGCGGCGATTCGGCCGTCTTCGCCAACATCAATGGGAGCACGTACTCAATGATCAAACGAAACCTCCGTCTTCGAGCCGCAACAATTCTTTGCTTAGCGGTTTTAGGCTGCGGACCCTCCTATGAGGTCGTCGATCATGTCTACGATCCCGATCAGTCTGATTTGGAGAACCTGCTCGGCGAGTGGGTCTGTGTCGACGCTGTCACCGCCGGCAAGCCGGCGCCTGATCTGGTCGGCGGCGCAATCGAGTTCGAAAAGGACCTCATTTACTTAAAGGCCCAGCCTCGCAACAACAAATGGGTACAATCCGGCTACGTGCTCGAGACTGAACAGGATCCCAAGCGAATCGTCATAAATGCCACACCGCACGGCGCCGGCATCCCCCGGGTATGGGTCGAATTGTATCGCTTCGAAGACGGTTCCCTGGTAATTAGCCGTACCGGCGACCACGAGGTTCCCTACAGCTTTGATAGCACCCCCGAAACCGGCTACTCGCTGCTCACGTATAAGCGCGTGAAGTAACCACACCACTGAACCGTCTTAACCAATCGCCGCTTCAGCCAACGGACAATCCGCAACTTGACGCCATCGTTCGCGGGACGCCCCACATTCAATCCCGCATCACCTCACCAAGGCCGCGGCGGAACCTCCCCCGCCCCGATCATCTCCAACTGCTCGTTCGTGTAAGGCGAGGCGACCACGTTTGTGTCCAGATGCCGCGTGCGAAACAGATTGACAATGTAACCCATCCGCTCGCGGATTTTTGTCCAGTCATTCGCCCGCGTGTTCTTCAGCGTGCCGCGTCCCGTGTCCCACCCTTCGGGGCCATCCAGGAACTGCCGCAAATCCTGGCTGTCGATTGCCGCCAGCGTCGCCGGGAAAACAGCCCCTTCCAGCGATGGCACGTCCTCGTGCACCGCCAATAACTGTTCGCCGACGCTGTACGTCATCAGCCGTTGCGTCACACACTTGCGAATCAAAAACGGCAGCGAACGGCTGATGTAGGGTTGCAGGCGAACGTGCTCGTGCAGCACCGCCAGACAATTCGCAAAGTAATTGCCTTCGTGCGCGACTTTGGGATCGTCCGTGAGGCGCGAGGCCTCGTATTGTTCAAACGCGCGGCGCAGCAAATCCTGGCCCCCCTGCTCCGTTGGCCCCGGGCGAAATTCGGACAGAAACGCTTGCCAAGCGGCCTCGCGCTCGGCGGCGTGTGGGGGATTTTGGCGGGCGTACTCGAGATACCGCGCCGTGACCCGCCCGATGTCGTCGAGGACGATGCAATTCCCTTCCAGAATCAATCGCGAGGCGGCGTTGCGTGTATAGCCGGCCAGCAAGTATCCACAATATCCGCCCGTGCCGGCGCCCACCAATACCCAACCGCAAAGCGATAGGAGCAAGGACGATCCGGCGTAACGCACGCACAACCAACCGACGAGAGCACCGACAACCGCCCCGACGATGCCAGCCACAAACGAGGCATCCCGCGACGCCTGATCCCTGTCCTCCTGCCGGATCGTAATCCCCGCTTTCCGCGAGCCCCACACCGCCCAGCTATGAAAATTCGCCCCGGCATTGCGCCCCACGGCGTCTTGCAAAGCCTCGGACAAGAGATAATGCAGCCGAGTGATCTTGAAGTTCGCCGACACCGGATCGGACGTCTCCACAGCAGCGGAAATCAGCGCATTCCACTCGCCGGCTGTCTGGGGAAGCTCGTTCATTTTGGGGAGCGGGAGAATTAGAACTCGGTCGCATCGTCAACGGCGCGCAGCCACAATCGGCCCGTCAGGCTCACGTTTCAAAAACGCGGCCCACCTCCCAACCGGACTCACGCCCAGGCGGCGTGAGCCCCGATCACATTCTCAAAGTGGGGCTGACAGGAATCGAACCTGCACTCCCGAAGGAACTGGATCCTAAGTCCAGCGCGTCTGCCAGTTCCGCCACAGCCCCGATTGTGTGACCGTAACTCCCCGTTGGTATATACGCCCTGTCGAACAATTTGGCAATGTTCGCGGTACCGCTATGGCATAAGCTCGCCACCTCAACTGCGAACTTTCACGGCAAATTGACTCGTTTGACCAAAAGTCTTGCCGTGCCGATATTTTTTTTCCTGGTAGGGTAAACACTACCTATACAGACGGTCTCATTCGCGGCACAACGTTGACTTGGCCTGAAGAATGCACCCCGCCATTCGGACAAATCGAAATTGCCCATTCACAAAACGTTACTATGAAAATGGATACGACTGAGATCGATACTACGAATAAACTAAGACGTGTTAAACTTCGCCATAGTAATATTGACCATAAAAAATGGCTGTGGTTCGCTTTCCGCCGCATTCTGCTGTCTAAATATTGAGCAACCCCAGCGGAAAAGCTTGCTCCCTGAAATCTGTCTGACTAGAATCGAAGCCGTAAGCAGCCGGATGTTGGATTTTTGTGGTCCCTGCCCCACCGCAAAAATACTCCCGGCTGTTTGCATTTCTACAGCGCGAAATCGCTCACCTTTCTCTCCCGGGCACGCTCCCCCGCAAAGCTGGCGCTCGTATTGACCCGCCTGCCGCCATTGAGATAGACTTCCGCCCCAAATTAGGTACATTCCCGCAATGGACCACAACAAAGGGGTAAGGATGCCCGTGAATCACGCCGCCCAGCTGCACGCCAATTCCGTTTCCGGAGCCCCGCCGGTTCGACTCTCCCGTCGGTTGTTGCGCTACGTCGTGATGGGACACGAGTTGGTCCCCGGCGCCCGCGTGCTGGAAATCGGCTGCGGTGCGGGAGAATTGACCGGCTATCTCCATCGGCTCTCGATGGAGGTCACCGCCTACGAGCGCAACACCGATGCGCTGAAAGCCGCCATCAAAGCGTTGCCCGACGTCGAAATTCGCGTTTGGAAAGACGATTCCCAACACCTGGGCGATGACGGACAATATGATCTGGTCATCGCGCACGGCGGTGAAGTATTAGCCGGCGACCTCTTCTCCGAATCCGCACTGCGTTGGACCGCGCAATTGGCCGGCTGCCTGCGCAGCGGCGGTTCGCTGATGTATCTTGTTCGGCACGACCCCGAGCAATTGGAAAACCCCGTCGGCCACTTGACGTCGTGTTACACGCGGTTGTTTTCTCGTTTTCCGGGTACGATCACCAGCTTCATGGTCCCTGATTCCTTCTCTGATCGGCGAACATGGGATTGGCTGCTGGGCCGCCGCCCGCGGTCGGGGTACCTCGCCGTCTCGCTGCATCTACCGCAGCGGCTGATGACGTCGTTCGAATGGCATCAGTGGCTCGCGCAGGAAATCGCGCGGCCCCAGGAACCGTGTTGCCGCTGGGCGCGCCGCCAACGGCCGAACCGTCCACCGATTCGCCGCGCTGCCTAACGCTCTTTCGCCGCCCCGCCTATAATGTGGGAGTCACTTACGCACGTGGCTTGCGCGCGCCTTGAGTTGGCACCGCGCGGCAAACAGGTTTGCACAGCGGAATTGCTGCGCACATTCTCTAGGCGTGAAAGAATACATGCGAGTCGTACTGATTGGAGCCTACGGACAACTCGGCACCGACCTGCTGCCGCTTTTGGGGGACGACGTGACTCCCTTGGGACACGAGGATCTGGACATCACACGGGCGGATGACGTTGCGGCGCGGCTGGAGCAAATCGGCCCCGAGCTTGTGATCAACGCGGCTGCTTACAACCTCGTCGATCAAGCGGAGCGTGAACCGAAAGCGGCCTACGCGGTCAACGCCCTGGGTCCTCGCAATCTGGCTCTCGCGTGTGCCGAAATCGATGCGGCACTTCTGCACGTCAGCAGTGACTATGTGTTCGGACAGGACGCAGAGCGGACGACGCCATATTCGGAAACCGACGCTCCCGGGCCGCTCAGTGCCTATGCCGTCAGCAAACTCGCCGGCGAGTACTTTGTACGCAGCCTCTGCCCCCGACATTTTGTGGTGCGCACGTGCGGCCTGTATGGAAAAGCGGCCACGCGGGCCAAGGGAAACTTCGTGGAGACGATGCTGCGTTTGGGCGGTGAGCGGGACACTCTCTCGGTTGTCAACGACCAACGCTGCACACCAAGTTGGACGGGAGACGTGGCACGCGCGATCGTCGCCATTCTGGAAACGAGGGAGTACGGCCTGTATCACGCAACCAACAGCGGCAGCATGACGTGGTTTGAATTCGCCGCGGAGATTTTTCGGCAATCCGGCACGCAAGTTGAATTGCGGCCGATCACCACGGCTGAGTTCGGCGCCGCGGCAAAACGTCCGGCACACAGCGTCCTCGCCTGTCGAAAACTTGCCGAGGCAACCGGCAATGAACTCCCCCCCTGGCAGGAGGCGCTCGCCAAGTATCTGGCCGGCCGATAACTCGCCCCCGACAAAGTGGGCGGCACAACGCCGTTTGCTCCGAGCCGGGGAAGGGAGTATGCTCCTAAGCGATGGAGATCCATTGTGCGAGGGGAAAAACAGAATGCTCGGGGAATTGGAGCAACAACTTCAAAAGACGGTGGCAGACGGCAAGATCGGGACGCCGGTCGCGCTCCGCATTCACCTCCAGACGCCGTGCGAAGGCACACCGAAGGCCGACATCGTCTATGCCATGTTTATGGCACGTTTGCTATTTGAAGCTCCCCCCGAGCGTGTGATGGTCCGCGGCGACTTGGAGCAACAGGCGACCGCCTTAGTGACTTATGCATCCGGCGCCACGCTGTTCATTTCCGCCGCACGCTGCGGCGGAGAGGTTTCGACGATCCGGCTCATGCTAATCGGCAATCACGGCATCGCCAATTTCGAGCCGGCGACATTCACCGGCGCGTGGCTGGCAAACGCATCGTCCGATTCCGCACATTGGCAAAGACAATTGAACGAAAGCCTAGCCACGGGCAAAGCCGTCGTGGTCAACGATGAAAGGCCTGAGGCGTGAGGGAACAGGCTTGAGGCCGCAGCCCACGATTTCTGGCCACCGGCCACCGGCCACACTTTTCCCCGAACGTGCCCAACAGGGGTGTCCGATCGCAGCGGGCACCGATACAATATCGTACGTGAGCCGGTCGCAGGAATTCGAACTGGAGCACCTCGTTCACCATTCTCGTCACCAATTTGCCAAGGAGCGCTCATGAGTTCCGCGGATAAATGGATCGATCAATGTCTCAAGCGGGTCCGCATCGGTGAGTTTCTGCGCCGCGCGGCGGAGTTTGGTGCGGTCTTTCTGTTCAGCTTCGGCACGATCGTGTTGACCGTCAAGCTACTCATCCCACAACTCTGGCCGCACGTCTTATGGGTGGCCCTGTGCGCCATTCCCACCGCTTTCGCAGCCTGGTGGTACGCCCGCCGAAATTGGTGCAACCGCGAGGAGTCGGTGGCACTGTTGGATAAGGCGCTCGGCACGGGCGGCTTGCTGATGACGCTCTCCGAGCGGCCCGATCCATTCTGGCGAGATCGACTGCCGAAGTTAGACGCGCAGTACCGCCAGGCCTTACCGAAATACCGTCCGAAACGGTTCGCAAGTTATCTGGTGTTGCCACTGCTGTTCGCAGTCGCGACCTGCTTTGTCCCGCTGCGGGAGGCGTCGACGGCCCCGGTACTCAAAAACACGGCCGCTCGGAATGCAACGGAACAACTCCAGGAATTGCTGACCGAACTGCAAGAGACGGCCGTCTTGGAAGAGGAAGAAAAAGAGAACCTTAAGGACGAAATCGAGCGGCTGGTCGAAGAGACCGAGAAGAGTCCGCTGACGAGCGAAAAATGGGAAACGTTGGACGCACTCCGCGAACGAATGCAAACGCGGTTGACCAGCGCCGAGATCAACATGATCAAAGCGTCAGAGGCGGCCGAAGATTTGCGGCGGGCCGAGTTGAACGGCGAGAAGTTGACGTTGGAGCGCAAGCTGCAATTGGAGAAGCAATTGTCCGACGCGCTGGACAAACTCAGCCAAAACGGCAACTTTTCCCATGCGCCGCAGGGAATGCAGGATGATCTACAAAAGCTGATGAAAAACGGCAAGCTGACGTTGGCCAAAGATGGCGCGGCCCGGCAACAACAGTTGGAGACGCTGCAGAAATTTCTCGAAGACGAGCAAAACAAGCTGGCCGACATCCGCAAGAACTGCGAAGCGTGCAAGAACGGCGAAGGTCAGAATGGACAGTGCAAAGACGGAATGTGTCAGGGGCAGGGGCAAAAGCAGGGCGGCAGTTCGAACAACAACAGCGGACGCCCCGGCCAAGGCGGCGTCAATCGGGGGCGCGGCGACGCGGACATGGCCTGGGGTGACGAGTCGGATGAGCAAGGGGTGAACTTCAAGGAGACCGTATTGCATCAAGGTTTACGCGAACAGGCCCAGGCAGAAATTCTAACGATCGAAGCGCCGGCGCCGGCCGTCGACACGTCAGCTGCCGCCAAACGCGGCGCCGACCGGACGGGAGAGCTCATCAAGGACAAGTACTCGATCGAGTCGTTCCTCGGCGAGGCCGGCATGGCGACCGTCTATCCGGCAACGCACACGGTGTTGCACCGCACCGTGGCGCTGAAAGTGCTACAACACGAGCTGT
>CALFYU010000301.1 GCA_937952455.1 uncultured Planctomycetaceae bacterium | reverse complement strand
GGTGGCGGCTGAACGTCCAGCGCGATCTCTTTTCAGCAACGACTAATCGCTACTGATCGGCTCTATTGCCAACCGATGCCCAGCGGTCCGATTTGGATGCCGGAGCGATACGGTCGACCGTACATGTAATAGCCGCGGTTTCCATAGGGACTGCCGTAGCCGAATCGATCGAAGTCATCGTACCGGTCGCGGTAACCACGATTCCGGTAACCGTAGTCATCCCAGTCGCGACCGCGGCGGTTGTAATATCCGCGGTAATCGCGGTCGTACCACCGCCAGTAATTGTTCCAGTACCGATTTCCTCCGCGGCGGCCTTGTGCGTCGGCCGGATTGACGACGAATAACGTCCCGACCAGAAATGCGCACAGCGCAATGGGTTTCAAGATCTTAAACATGGTTTTTGGCCCTTTCTGAATTTGATGTCTCATGAAGTCTACGGCTTGATTCTTCTTGCAAGCCCAGGAATCGACATGAAACAGGTTTTACCGAACTAAAGTACGGCGGCGAGCCGGACACACTTGGGGGAAGCCCGGCACGATGAGTGCAAGGCCATAAGTGGCTCGCCGCCGTATGACGACGGTTTGGAACTACTGCTTTTGCTCCTTCTGCTCAACCTGCTGACGCAGATTGCGTACTTCTTCGACCAGTTCGTCCAGACGCTGCTCGATCCGCTGATGCTGCTCGGCGAACCGGCGATGTTGTTCGAGCATCACGGCATGCCCCGAAACATCGTCTCGCGAATAGTCGCCATAGCGGCCGCGTTGGTCCGCTTGCGGGGCATTGGCGGAATAGACCGTAAAGTCGGCACGGTTGGCCAACGTGGCGGACTTGGTCATTTCTTCGCCGTCTCGAATCACCGTAAACGTCACGGTATCGTCCGGATTGTGTTTGTCGATCATCCGGATGAACTCGTCCGGAGAGGTGACGTCCTCGTCGTCGATCTTCGTCACGATGTCGTCACCGCGGATCCCGGCGCGGGCGGCCGGACCGCTGGGATAGACCCCCGTGATGCGCACGCCGTTTTTAGGCATTTTTTGGTCAGCATCTTGGTTTTGGTCGGGGGTTTGACGTTGTGGTTCATCCTGTAAGTCACGCAGCATGACGCCCAACCATGCGACTTTCGATTCGTCGTTGTCAAAGACCTGACCGCGTTCGTTCAACTCATTGAAGTCCGGACGTCGCGCGGTCATCCTGCGTTCGGGAAACGTCACCGTCAGTTCTTGTTTTTCACGATTTCGCCAGATCTCGAACTTCGCGCTGCTGTTCGGCTGGATTTGACGCAGTGCGCGGTCAAAATCTGCCTGTGAGGCGATCTTGTGGCCGTCGACGGAGAGAATATAGTCGCGTTCCTCAATGCCGCCTTGGGCAGCCGGGCTTTGCGGCATCACGTCGCGCACGTACACGCCCGTTGTCGGGCTGGCTTGAACACGGACACCTAAAAATACCGGCTGTTGGCGGGTGTTTGTTCCCCGCGACCTGTCGGCGGTGTCCCGTTGCTGCTGCGATTTGTCTTGCTGCGCAGTGTCTTGATTTTGCTGCGCGGCGTCCTTTTGTTTCTCCGATTGCGACTGCGCCTGATCTTCAGCCGCTTGTTGGGATTGGGCCGGCTCGTCCGCTTGTTGTGCGGCATGGACGGATGCCGTCGTCATCAACCCGGCAGCGCAAAGTAGGCTAGCCGTGCGAAACAATGATCTCGTCAGTGTCATAGCTTGTGCTCCTTTTCTCTAAGCTCTCGAAAAAAACTGATTGCCCCGCGCTTGGCGGCGTGTCAGCGTTCACTTTGAAAACGGGTGCCACTGGGCTTGCCAGCGCCGGTGCGACCTTCTGAATCACGCATGAAGCATGCGATGAGCCAATGGCACCCGGTTCAATGGCGTCTGACATCGCACACGGCGCGTGCGGGACTATCTCTCGATGTGACCCGTCGCCGCACGAAGTTCATTAGTTTCGACGATCGGTCACTTAATACGCAAAAACGGGGGTTCACAGGAGAGCGCCCGCGAACCTTTGGGACCCCCCTCGAATAACTACGGGGTCTACGTTGGCTGTCACTTGCCTACGTCGGCTGTCACTATTCTTTGTCGTTGACCTCTACATCCACGTCGCCGGAGCTCTTGTCCCGCTCGACTTCAATTTCTCCATCCGGAGTTTCAATATCGAGGACTTTCTCCTTCTGCTCGCAGCCGGGAACCAGCGCCAGCGCCGCTGCGACAACACATGCTGATGCGAACATGCGTCGTGTGATTTGTGTCTTCATGCTTTTGGTCTCCACGGTGGTACGGTGGTGCAGTGATCAGGTCTAACGTGCGGAGAGATTCCGCAAGGCGTGTGCCAAGCTGTGGAATTTCGGCGACGCGAATTCGCTGCGTGCGATTATGCGGCACAATTTGCACGTCGCAGAAAAACTGCGGCAATAGGTTGGCGGAAACCTTGCCGTTTGCGACTTTCGTTACGGTTGCAAACCAACCAGGCTGATCGAAGGACAAGCATGCCGGGGCGTTCCCCAGGCGCCTCTCGGCGGTCTCCCCGAGCGCGCGAAATCACCTCCAATTCATGGCGAATAATTGGTGGAAAAAATGTCGGTGCCACAACGAAGCGAACGACAGGAACGCCGTTTGCACATTTAGGGGTGAGCGCTGCCCAGGCTGCCGGGAAGTGTAAAGCGGCGCGGTTTCATCGCCCGCCTCTGGTGGGATCTTAAAGCAAAGGCCGAACTGCCGTGTCGACGTATTTTCAACAATTGGCGGAGAATCTCCGCATCGCCGATCTTCTCGACGTCGGGGTGATCGCCGTGTTGATCTATCTAGCGCTCATATGGTGCCGGCGCCGTGCCTCGCGGGCATTGGTCCTGGGAGTTGCCGGTATAGCGGGATTATACCTCAGCGCGCACTGGCTGGAGATGTATCTGACAACGATGTTATTTCAAGCCGGCTTCGCGGCATTGTTGTTGGCGATGGTGGTCGTGCTGCAACAGGACATTCGTCGCGCGTTTGACCGTGTCGCGGCCTCGGCCGACATGACAAGAACGCGAAATTCCGCTCCCGCCGCCGGTATGGCGGACACGTTAGTCGAAGCCATCAGCACGCTGGCAGATAATCGAACCGGGGCGTTGATCGTCCTGCCGGGTCGCGAACCGCTCGACCGCCACGTGCGCGGCGGCGTGGTCGTTGACGGTCGGTTGAGTCTGCCGCTACTGTTCAGTGTTTTCGACCCCCATTCCCCCGGGCACGACGGGGCCGTGATCGTCTCCGGCGCGCGGATGCGGCAATTCGGCGTCCACCTTCCGCTTTCCACAAAACTTCCGGAGATCGGTCACGGTGGAACGCGGCATGCCGCCGCCCTTGGTTTGGCCGAACTGTGCGACGCACTCGTGATCGCCGTTTCGGAAGAACGCGGGACGATCAGTGTCGGTCGTCAGGGCACATTGCACGCCGTTGAACCGGCCGAACTCTCGGCGATCTTGGCGGAGTATTACCGTCAGCGCGATGGTTCCTCCGACCACCGGCCCTGGTATCGTCGTATTGTCCGGCATTCGGCGTTGAAATTGGTCGCCTTGGTCCTGGCGACCGCGGCTTGGCTATTGTTCGCTTACCGCGTGGAGACCATCCACCGAACATTCGTGATCCCGATCGAGTATCGGAATTTGCCTGAGGATCGTGTGATCGACGAACCGCGGAGGACACACGCGGAAGTCACGTTGTCCGGCAACGAACGAGAGTTTCAAATGCTTGACGTCGGTTCGTTGGTCGTTTCATTCGACCTGGAAGACGTCACCGATGCTCGGCCGCACGTTCTGGCCACGGAACCGAGTCTCAAGGGCGTTCCCGCCCGGCTGAAGGTGATGCAAATCCAACCCGAAGACGTGCAACTCTCGATTCGCCAAAGCTCACCCGACAAGCATCAACCCAATGAGTGATCCACGCCTCGGCGCCGCGAAAGCCCCCCGGGCGAGTTCACGCTATTTCTCGAGCGAATCGACACGTACCAACGTCCGTTTGGCTTCGCGTTCCCGGGCGTCGCGATGCAGCCATTCAATCCAATCCTCCTGCATGGCTTCGACGTTGTCGTATTCGTAATGCCGCTTGACGGCGCCGTCCCAATCCGCGTCGTATCCATCCCGGACGAACTTCAAGAAACGGGCGCGGCCGCCGTGATCGACCAAAAACTCCGTCAGCGCCAAGCTCTGTGTGTAGAACGCGTGCATTTCCCCGAGATCACGCGGATACTCGTCGCGGCACAGCACGTCGCGCAGGGGAATCGTTCCGTTCGCCTTTAAGAGTTCGTCGACAACCAACCGCTGCCGCAAGCGCTGGGAGCGGGATTCGGCCAACATGGCCGCCCCCTCGTCCGCCCACCGCGGCGGTGTGTCGCCCAACACGGTTACGAGAATCGCGTGCGTCAGTTCATGCGGCAGGACATAGTCCATCAGCCGGTCGAGCGGGCCCTGAAGCCGAATTCCAATCTGCGTCAGTTTGCGGTTCCACTTGTCGTACGAGGTCCAACCGCTGCCTCCCTCGTTCGATACGTCAACGGTGATCCTGCAGCGGAATTTCCAATCGTCCATTTTCCGGCCCAGCCATTGCCGAGCCAGACTGCTCCGCAGATTTTCGGCCGCTTGGGCAACATCTTGGGCCACCTGGGAGGAATCGGCGACCACCAAAAAATTCGACGTCTGGAATTCGGCCGCATTGGAAGTGGCGCCCAGACTTAAGATCAACAGGGCACCGGCCGCGGGCAATTTGAAATTCACGAGAAGTTACCATCCTTGTTCTGGCGAATTTGCTGCGTCGTCGTCCTCAACATCAACTCTCCGGCGAACTAAGTGGTTGGCGTTGTCACATGGCGGTATTGATGAGCGATCCGCTGATGGACATCACCAACCGTATGCCACCGAAAACTGCGGCTGCGGACTCAGCAAACAAAACTCCTGTCTCCCAGGAATTTCCACTATTAAAGCCTAGGGGATCTCCCGACGGAAATCAATATTTCTCCCACAAGGAAGACCCGGGGAGGAGTGCTCCGTCAACGGCGAGGTGCGGTGTGCCGGTACCGGCGATTCTCCGTTCCTCAGTCCTGCCTGGCTCCACCCCATTTCCGCCGGCTCTGGAGAGAAATACACAATTCTCAGCATCTCGCCATACTGAATCGGCGGTCTGGCGATATCGTGGCGACTTTCTCGCTCCTGATTGCTTTCGGCACCGCCATCCGAAGGAAACGTCGGATTTCAAATCGTGGTCAACACCCGCGGCAATCGCCGGAGGAGCAACATCAATTCGAATCTGGCCGCGCCCGTTTCATCTTGTTCGAGGTATTTTTGCACGTTATGGATGTTGGACGCCAACTGACCATATTCCGCCGTGGTCAGCGGCAGTGCCGCCAACGCCCGCTGCGACTGTGAGAGATATTGGTCGTAGTTGCGCTTTTTGTTGACAATCTGTTGCAACAGAATCCGCAGCGAACGCATGAGTACTGCCGACGGCCCTTCCGTTCCAATTCTTGTTCGGTCAACGGTTTGCGATAGGCCGATTCCACGCGGTGGTGCCAGGTGATTGTCATCGAAGTCGGATTTGTAGGCGGCTCCTTTCGATTTGCTGATGATTGAACCATTGTGCTCCGATACCCGGGCAGAATCAGTCGTCGTTTTTTGCGTCACCATGGAATGGTCCCTCCCCCTGAAAGTCGAGTGCTGCCGGCGGTCGTCACATTCGGTATCCGACGTTGCAACAACCGAGATTGTGTCAGACGGGTGACGGACCCCGTCACATTGGTGCGATGATTTTCATTCGCCCTGCTTCAATGCGACAACGGCGACATCGATGCGCAGTGATGCTCTGGTTCTTCCTGGCCGCGCCGCTCCCCCGGGGAGTAGACCGCCTGCCGTAAAAATGCCGGCGACCGTTTACGAGCAGGCGATCGCGTCTCGTAAACGGTCCCTTGACGTTGCCCCAGTTGGGGCCATTCGGTTTAACAAAGGCTCGCCGGCGTCTGGCTCGTGCAGCTCACATCGTTCATTGTCACATAGAACGGCGTTTGGCGATCACGAATCCCCCACAGGGTTTCGTGTGTGATTGGAAGTGTGCCGTATGAGAAACAAGAATGGTCAAACCACTAATTCGGCCAGGAACTCCAAATACTCGAATGCCCGGCGATATCCGCACCGGTCAATTGTTGCTGGAGGCCTGAGTATGCGGCATTCATCACGGCACGGGGGGCAAAGTGGAGTTTTCCATTGTTGGTCGTACGAAATGCTTTGCCAAAATGGTCCTGACTTAGGCCATGCCCCGCTTCATGTAGTGCTACAGTTTGGACGTCGTACACGGGGTAGATAGTCGCATCGATGCCCCAAATGAACGCGTCGTTGTAATAGATTTCCCGGAAGGCGACGTCCGGCAGACCGTCGTTATTTATGTCCGTGGGATCGCCGTTCTCGTCGATGAAGACGAAGCTGAATGTCACCCCCAAAATATAGTCGCCGCCCCCCGGTTCGAGTGCGTCAAAAAACTCCTTGGGCAGAAAGCCGGCATGCATGATGTCCGCCACCGGAAACGGCAGGCCTTGTG
>CALFYU010000300.1 GCA_937952455.1 uncultured Planctomycetaceae bacterium | reverse complement strand
AGGTCCACGCCATTGGATTCGACGATAACACTGTGATGAGCGAAGAGCGCGCCTTTATGTTGTACGGGACGCAGACTTGGGGGCTGAACGACTTTCGTGACTATGCTTCTCAGGCGCCCGGGACCGTGCACTATCGGATTCCGGTCGGCCAATTCTACACCGGTCAGATGCTGCGCCTGTTCTTCGTCAGCGATCATGACGTCAACAACCCCAACGCCGACAGCGTCTATTCCAACGTCACCGTTTATGAAGCCACGGCCGGCGTATTGATCTCCGGGTCCGGTTCGTCGAATGAAGGGTCTGATTACGTCTTGTCGCTCGACGGCGGCGACCAGAACGACTCGATCGATAGTTGGACGATTAACTGGGGCGACGGCAACATCCAGACCGTTTCCGGCAATCCCAATTCGGTCTCGCACGTCTACGCGGACGGCGACAACAACTTTACGATCTCCGCCACCGCCACCACTGCGGCCGGCACGTTTGCCGCCAACGACATTGCGGTGACCATCAATAATGTCGCCGCGGTGTTGAACATCACGGGCAATAGCTCGGTGAATGAAGGGGACATTTACACGCTGAATCTCTCCTCGAGCGATCCCGGCGCCGACACGATCGGCAGTTGGACGATCAACTGGGGGGACGGCACGATCGAGACCTTCAGCGGCGATCCCTCCTCCGTCACGCACACGTACGCCGCTGGCGGCAACCAGTACACGATTTCCGCCACCGCCACCGACGAAGACGGCAGCTATCAGTCCAATACGCTTGCGGTCAGCGTGGTGGGAGATACCGGTTCGGTATTGAACTTCAACGATTTCACGATCGAATCGTACGGTGGAAGCAGCCAAGACGTTACTGGTTCGGTGTCGGTCGAAGACGGCGGAGCCACGCTGCGTCTGACGGGCAACGTCTGGAAAAGCATCAATTTGCCCTACACGATCACGGCCGACACGGTGCTGGAATTCGATTTCAGTAGTCCGGTCCAAGGCGAAGTCCACGTTCTTGGCTTCAATACGAATCGGTCCGAAAAAACCAATCTGTCCTATAGCGAGCACCTCGGCTTTCAGTTGTACGGGACGCAGACTTGGGGGCTGAACGACTTTCGTGACTATGCCTCCCAGGCGCCTGGCATCGTGCACTATCGGATCCCGATCGGGCAATTCTACACGGGTGAGATGCAGTACCTGTTCTTCGGCAACGACCACGACGTCAACAACCCCAACGCCGAAAGCGTCTATTCCAACTTCCAGGTTTATGAGGCCGCAGCCGGTTCAGCGGACGAGAGCGGGGATAACGACTCGTCGATCAATTCCAGCGTCAAAAGTGATGCGAGCCGCGGCGAAGTATTCGGCAGTGGCCACTCACAAAGCCAAGCGATGGTCGGCAATCCCCATCCATTTGCGCACGCCGTTGCCGATGCGAGAAACGGCATGCTGTTGGAGCAGTCCCCTGACAAAATCCCTCCGACCAAAACGCCGGCCGATCCGGCAGATACCGGAAACGATGCCACGGCAACCGGCGTCGACAGGCTCTCTACATGGCAACTCTGGGCGGCAGCCGATACAACGACGCCGGGAGATCAATCCGTTTTTTCGGCGTCCTTCGACGGATTTGAAAACGCCCGGGAGCTTCTTTTTGCACGCTACGGGAGAGACTGGAGGTAGTTGCGTCGTCCCCCGATATTACGGATGCGGAAGATCAATCAAACTTCCGCGGCTGGGGAACGCATGATGGCCGGTTCGGGCGCCGGTGAAGGCGGAAGGGGCGTCGCGACAACCGGCAGAGATTCCAGGCCCCGGAGCACCAGTCCGCATCGCCAGCGTAGGGTCTCCGGCGTGTCGCGGAGCCGCAGCACGGAAGTATTGCACAGGAGCGTTTGGATGGCGATTTGCCCTTCCAGACGAGCCAGCGGGGCGCCGAGGCAATAATGGGAGCCTATCCCGAAGGACAGATGTCGATTCGGCTGGCGGGTGATGTCCAAATCGTCGGGATGCTCAAAGCAGCGTTCATCTCGATTCGCCGAAGCAATCGCCGCCAGGACCAGGGCCCCGCGAGGAATCGTGACGCCGCGGAGCATGACATCTTCTAACGCGTACCGTTCAGTCGCCGTTTCCAAGGGGCTGCCGTAACGCAACAATTCCTCAACGGCGGCCTCGATCAGATCGGGTTGGCTGCGTAGTTTCTCCATCTGGTCGGGGTGTTCCAGGAGCGCCAAGACACCGTTGCCGATCAAATTGACCGTGGTTTCGTGACCGGCGACCAGGAGCAGAAACACCATCGCCAAAAGTTCGTCCTCATCGAGCCGCTGGCCTTGGTCGTCGGCCTGCACGAGTGCACTGAGCAGGTCGTCTCCCGGTTTTGATCTGCGTGCGCGCACGAGTCGGCGAATATACCGCAAGAACAGCCAGATGTTGGGAATGGCCCGGAACGTCCGCAGCTTGGAGGAACCGGCCGCAACGATATGCTTCGACCAGCGGCTGAATTTGTGCCGGTCGGACGCGGGAATGCCCAACATCTCGGCGATGATCGTTGTGGGGATCGGCAGGGCATATGATTTGATCAGGTCAAACGAACGGCGCATGTCGACGGCCGCCAATAGCTCTTCGGCGAGTTCCTGAATCCGCGAGCGCATCCCTTCCACCCGCTGGGGGGTAAAGGCCCTGTTGACCAACGCCCGCAACCGGGTGTGGTCCGGTTCGTCCAGGTCGAGCATGTTCCTTGTCAACACGGCAAATGCACGGGGCAGCCAAGCAGGGATCGCCGGCTCTGGATTCTCGAGCGCGTTGTTTTTGTCTTTGGCGAACCGCTTGTCCGCCAGGACTGCCGCGACGTCGTCGTAGCGCGTGATCAGCCACGCCGTCTGTTTGTCGGGCAAAGTCACCGGGTGTACCGGAGCGGTCTCGCGCAGCTGCGCGTAGAACGGAAAGGGGTGTGCTTTGTGCTCGCGACTGGTGATGTCGACGTTGCCTTGCATCGGATTTACCACCCCTGAGGGTTGCCGCCCCCTGCCCTTCCCCGCCACCCTCGTGCTGGGGATCGTTTCCCATTTGCATGAAAGCATAGGTTGCCGGGTTGGGCTTGAACAGCCGAGTCTTTCGGCCGCATGCCCGCGTTTCCCCGCAGCGGTGCTTCGCTCGCCGTTGTCGGCGTGTTGCCAATCCGCAAAAAATCTCCAACTGCCGAAGATTATGGGCAAGGATATCTTTTCTTTCCGGCCCACCGGCGATATTGTTCTGTCGTCTTTGGATGGCCTTCCGTGAGCAACGGGCAGGCGTTTCCCCCGGTCTCCTATCAGCGAGGCATGAGCGGCAGTTGAGCACTCACAATGGCGTCGTCGGCGCAAACAAATCTACGGTCGCGAAGAAACCGTCATCTCGTTTTTCTCCGTCGCCGTTACGGACATTGGGACCGGTCTCGGATCTCGAGCGGCACTTACCGTCGGAATGGTGGCGGTCCCTATTCAACTCGGTGTATTTGAAGACCGACGGTGACGTCGTCGAGAACGACACCAACACAGGCCTGGAAGTCAATGCGTTGATCAGCGCCGTCGGATTGGAACCCAACGACCGCATCCTGGATCTCTGCTGCGGCCAGGGGCGGCACTGCTTGGAACTGGCGCGGCGGGGATTTCGCAACGTCGTGGGCGTCGACCGTTCGCGTTATCTGGTTCGACTCGCCCGCCGGCGGGCGAAGCAGCAGCATTTGGAGGTCGCCTTCCACGAGGGAGACGCCCGCAAGTTCCGCCTCAAATCGAGCGACTTTCACTGCGTGGCGCTGCTGGGAAATTCTTTCGGCTACTTTGACCGCGAAGAGGACGACCTGGCCGTGTTGCAGTCGGTGGTGCGTGCGCTTGGTTCCGGCGGAGTGATCGCGCTGGATATCACCGACGGCGATTGGATGCGGCAGAATTTCGCCCCTCGCAGTTGGGAATGGATCGACCAGAACCACTTGGTGTGCCGCGAACGGGAGGTCTCCGACGACGGCAGTCGGCTGATTTCCCGCGAAGTGGTCGTCCACTCCGAACGGGGCGTGATCGTCGATCAATTCTACGCCGAGCGGCTGTATTCCAAGGAATCGATGATCGCCCTCTTGGAACAGGCGAATTTTACGCAGATTCGCGACCACGACGTCCTCAACGCGGACTCGGTACGCAATCAAGATTTGGGCATGATGGCCCATCGCATGTTTCTGACGGCCAAATCGCCGCGGAGCACGACGAAGCGCAGCATCAAAAAGGCGCTCACCGACGTGACCGTGCTGATGGGCGACCCGCGTTTACCTGACAGTTGCAAGCGCAACGGCCAGTTCAACCCGGAAGACTTGGACACGATCAACAAGCTCAAAGACGCGCTGGATGAATTGGACGGCTATTCGTTCAAATACCTGGATAACCACGCGTCGCTGCTGACCGACTTAAAATCGGATCCTCCCAGCTTCGTATTCAACCTGTGCGATGAAGGATTCAACAACGACGCCTTCCAGGAACTGCATGTCCCGGCGTTGCTGGAGTTGTTCCGCATTCCCTACACCGGGGCTGGTCCGGCCGCGCTGGGGATGTGTTACAACAAGTCCTACGTTCGCTCCATCGCCGAAGCGATTGCCGTCCCCGTCCCAATGGAGACCTATTTCGATTCCGACGACCAGTCGGCCACAATCCCCTCGGTGTTGCCGGCGCTTCTCAAACCGGTTTATGGCGATAGCAGCGTCGGCATTACCGCCGCATCAGTTGTCGACTCGCCCACGGCGCTGATCACGCGGTTGGAAGAAATGCGCGACGAGTTCCCCGGCATTTCGCTGCTGATTCAGGAGTACTTGACCGGCAGCGAATATAGCGTGGGCATCGTCGGCAATCCCGGCATCGGCTACCAATTCCTGCCCGTGCTGGAAGTCGACTACAGCGGATTGGACCCTGCGCTGCCGCGGATTTTGGGTTATGAGTCCAAATGGCTGCCCGATTCCCCCTATTGGACGAACATCAAGTATCACGAGGCGGAACTGAGCGCGGACACCGTTCGCCGACTTTACGACCACTCCAGCTTGCTGTTCGAGCGCTTGGGTTGCCGCGACTATGCCCGCTTCGACTTCCGGGCCGATGCCGAAGGACACATCAAGTTGTTGGAAGTGAACCCCAATCCTGGCTGGTGCTGGGACGGCAAACTGAACTTGATGGCGGGCTATGCCGGCATGCGGTACGCTGAATTGCTCGAAGCCATCATAGCTGCCGCTCAATCGCGGTACCTGGCCGAAGGCGTGACTCATCGGTGACTGCTTCGCCTCAAAAAGGAAAAGCCCCAAGGAAGCCGCGGAACGAAAAGCCGCTGCAGTTTCGCTATTCGTTTTTGAATATCCTCACCGGATCGGATCTGGCGCATCGCCGGCTGCCGTACATGCACGCGGTCAGTCGGCGGCCCGGTCCCACCGTCTGGCTCACCGCCTGCTGCCACGGCGACGAAGTGGGGGGCATCATCGTCGTTCAGGAGGTCTTTAAGCGGCTGAAAAAACTGCCGATCGAAAACGGGGCCGTGCACGCCTTTCCGCTTATGAATCCGCTGGGCTTCGAAGCTGCCGCGCGGCACATCACGCTCAGCGAAGAAGACCTTAACCGTGCCTTCCCCGGTAATCCGGCCGGCACGTTGGCGGAGCGGATCGCGGCGATGATATTTGAGAAAATTGCCGAGACAGCACCGGAGGTCGTGCTCGATCTCCACAACGACTGGATTCGTTCGATCCCCTACGCTGTCCTCGATGCCCCGGCCGACGTGCAGCCGACGGCGGCCGAACAGCGAGCCGTTGCCCTAGCCGAACAGACCGGGTTCTTGGTGGTGACCGAACCCAACCCGCTCCGCAAAACGCTCTCGCACAGCCTGCTCCGCCAAGGCATTCCCGCGATCACCGTCGAGTTGGGCGAGTCGTTTGTCGTCAATGAGACGAACGTCGAGTTTGGCGTGCGGTCGGTGTTCAACGTGCTTCGCCATCTGGGCATGGTCCCCGAAACTGTTCCGCAGTTCGAATTCCCGCTCCCTTCCCCTGTCCCCCACACCCCGCTGACTTATAGCCAGACCCCGGCCAGTTCCACCAGCGGCATCGTCCGTTTCCTGGTACGGCCCGGCATGGCCGTCAAGCAGGGTCAACCGGTGGCGAAAATTGTCAATGCCCTGGGCAAGCTGCAAGAAACGGTCTGCGCCCGCCACGACGCCGTCGTCCTGGGCCTGACCGACTCATCCGTTGCTTACCCCGGCGCGCCGATCATGGCGTTTGGGGTGTTGTAGACAGACGCAGATCAAGGCTTCGCCGGCGCCACCGGCGGCCGGTGGTATTCGATCTGCGATTTGAAATCCCCCAAACTATTCCACAGCAGCGGTTGATTCAGATCGACTTCGGCGATGGCCACGCTGCCCCACTCCTTGCCCTGCGCGAGTGGTTGGCCGTCTTGGCCGTAGACGGCAGAGATCATCCAGTTCGATGAAACGTCGGTGTAGGTGCTGCTGATGACGTAGACGTGGTTCTCGCAGGCGCGCGCGGCCCCCAGCATCGGGTTGCAGCCCCACACCGGCCAAGCGATGACCTCCGCTCCGCGATTGCTCAACTCCCGGGCGACCTCCGGGAAGAACCCGTCGTAGCAAATCATCATCCCCACCTTGCCGAACCGCGTGTCGAACACCGGGTAGTCTGCGCCGGGCGTGATGCCCCCTTCGATTTCGCCGCGGGGCAACGTCACCTTGCGATACTTGCCGGCCACCTGGCCGTCGGGACCGATTAACACGGCGACGTTGTAGACCAGATGCCGATCACGTTCCAGCAGCCCGGCCACGATGTACAGATCGTGCTTTTTCGCCAATTCGCCGAAATATTCCGTGGACGGACCGGGAATCGGTTCCGCATGATCGGCGTAGCTGTCCCCCGTCCCGTAGAACGTCAGCGTCTCGGGCAGTACAACCAAATCGGCGTCTTTCTTGGCCGCCTCCTCGATCAGCGGCTGGAACAGCCGGCATTTCTCCGCGTTCGTCGAGCCTTCTTGCGGACGGTAGTGAACTGTCGCCAAGCGGACCTTGCGCGGCTTCGGCGGATCGGTCGGCGTCAGCCGCACGTTGGCCCATTCCACGCGGCCGTGCGGCGCCCAGCGATAGGACAATTCGATCACCGCCTTCGCGGCTTCGCTGGGAGCGCGGTACACGGCCGAAACCGTCGTCCAGCCGCCGGCATCGGTACTGCGCCGCGGTGGGAATTCCGGCTCGGCGCGGGGGCGGGTCCCCGGCCGATAGGACGCGTGCGACACCAGGTCATGTGTCACCGGGCGGCCTTGCGAATTGCGCCACAAGAGCCGCGGCACGATCGCCCGCCGCGGGTTCTCGATCCCCTCGACTTTGTACTGCGCGGAAAATTCGTAGTACTCACCGCCGGTGACGTCCAGCGTCTTCTCCCACCAACCGAACAGTCCTTCGCGTTCATCGGCGGCGATCACAAAGCTGCCTTCGCCCCGCGGACCGCCGTCGGGCAGGTAGGCGAACTCCGGACGAATCTCGTCACGCGGCGACTTCGCCACCCAACCGGCCGGCGGCGCCGTTTCTTCCGCGATGGCGGACAACGTAATCCCCCAGCCGAGCAGGCCGCCGGCCAGCACAACGAGCGTGCGATTCATCGTCACCATTCCTTCACGTGCATGCGATTGGAGTTTCCGCAAAACGACAGCGGCACATTTTCGCCCTGTCCGTTGATGATAACCGCATTTGGCGAGGTGTTCCATAAGATGTGAGCGCGTCGGCCTAATCCCGGAAAATCCGACGGTTGGGACAAATGTTGTGCTCGGGTTGTTACAATGTTCCACGCCGCCGTGATCTCAGGTAAATGCGGCGAGAATCTTACGACACGCACCATCGAAACGGACTCGGAACCCTGCCACGTTGCCTGCCGCTTGCTTTCAGCTTCGTCCTTATCTCGTCAACAGCAGCAGCTGTCGCCGTCGAGCAGACGAATACCGGTTCGCGCCGCGAGCCGCTCGTGGACCGGGCGTTGATCGAATCGCTCGAAGGTGGCGCACAATTGAAGCTACATCATCCCCAGCCGCGCGAAATTGCCATCGACTTTGACCAGCCTTGGGAAGGGAACGCCAGCGGGTACGCGACGGTCTTTCAGGACGGTGATATCTACCGCATGTACTATCGCGGGCATCGCTATCTGATCGATGAACCGCCGCTGCGGCAGGCGCAGTCCGAAGCGGTCTGCTATGCCGAAAGCGACGACGGCATCCATTGGACGAAACCGAATCTGGGAATTCACAATTGGCCGGGGGCGCCCGACAACAACATCATCTGGATGGGATCGCCCGAAGCACACAATTTTGCCCCGTTTAAGGACACGAACCCCAACTGCCCGCCCGAACAACGCTACAAAGCCATCGGCGGCACCGTGACCAGCAAAGGGCTGTGGACGTTCCAATCGGCCGACGGCATTCATTGGGAGCGGCTCAGCGATGGGCCGGTTGTCACCGAAGGCGCTTTTGACTCGCATAACACCGCCTTTTGGGATCCGGTCCACAATCGCTACACAATGTACGTCCGCTTTTTCAGCGAGGGGGAATACAAGGGGTTGCGGCTGATCGGCATGTGCCATTCCCAAGACTTCACCAACTGGAGCGAACCGGTCGGGCTGGATTATCCCGGTTCGCCGCCGCAGCAGATGTATACGAATCAAATTCTCCCCTACTACCGCGCTCCGCACATCTTGGTCGGCTTTCCCACCCGTTACGTGGCGCGACCGCTCACCGATCACGTGCGGCAACTCCCGCCGCTGGAGTTGCGTGAGCAGTTGATCAACGTCTATGAGCGCTGCGGAACCGACCTGACCGACGGGCTATTCATGTCCAGCCGTGACGGATTGAATTTCAGGCGTTGGGACGAAGCCTTTTTGCGTCCCGGCCCAGAAGCTGAAGGACGCTGGATTTACGGCGACAACTATCAGAGCTACGGATTGTTTGAAACGAAGTCCGAGCACGCGGGTTTGCCCAACGAGATTTCGATGCACTTCGACGAAGGGGCTTGGCGCGACGATTCCCGCCGCATTCGCCGTTATACCATTCGATTGGACGGATTCGTCTCGCTCAACGCGCCCTATGCCGGCGGCCAGATGACAACCAAGCCGCTGATCTTCGACGGCGAGCAATTATCGCTGAACTATGCCACCTCCGCCGCTGGGAGCCTTAAGGTCGAGATCCAAGACGCGAACGGAACCCCCATCCCCGGATTTACTCTGGCTGACGCCGCCGAGCTGTTCGGCGACTCGACGGACCAGATCGCCAGTTGGAAAAACGGCACCGACGTGAGCAAATTGGCCGGCAAGCCGGTACGCCTCAATTTCGAACTCCAAGACGGCGACTTGTATTCGTTTCAGTTCACCGCTGAAGATTGATCGCCAAATTGCCGGGTGCCACTGGCTTTGCCAGTGCTTTGTAGATGACGCACGTATTGCAATTTGCACTGGCAGAGCCAGTGGCACTCCGTTTCAACAAAACTTTATTCGATCTGCCGCAATTCGACGCGTCGGGTCTTACCGCTGACCGTCTTGGGCAGGCTGGCGACGAATTCGATTTCGCGGGGGTATTTATAGGGAGCCGTCGTCTGCTTGACGTGCTCCTGCAACTCCCCTTTGAGGGCGGTGCTCGCCGCAAAGCCGTCGACCAACACGACGAACGCCTTCACAATCTGCCCGCGGCGCTCGTCCGGAATGCCCACGACGGCGGCCTCCATGACGGCGGGGTGTTCGATCAATGCGCTTTCGACTTCGAATGGGCCGATGCGATAGGCGGAACTGGTGATCACGTCATCCGCCCGTCCCACGAACCAGAAGTATCCCTCTTCATCGGTCGAGGCACGGTCACCGGTGAAATACCACGGTCCGCGAAACGATTCGTCAGTGGCCGCCGGATTGTGCCAATATTCGTGAAACAATCCCACCGGCCGCTGCGGCTCGAGTCGCACGGCGATGTTTCCCTCTTGGCCGGGCGAGAGTTCCCGGCCATCATCGTCAACGATCGCCAGGTCGATTCCCGGAGCGGGCAAACCCATCGAACCCGGTTTGACGGGCACGCCGGGAAAATTCGCACACAGCAGCACGGTTTCAGTCTGGCCGTAACCGTCGCGGATCGTCAGGCCGGTCGCGGCCTGCCATTTCTTAATCACTTCCGGATTCAGCGGTTCGCCCGCCGCCACACAATGCCGCAGCGCCGCGGGCCGGAAGTTGCTCAGGTCCGTTTGAACTAGTACACGATAAATCGTCGGCGCGCCGCACATGGTCGTGATCGGATATTTTTCAAGGTTGGTGATCACGCTCCGCGGATTGAATTTCCCCGGCGCGTGATGCACGAACAATCCGCTCCCACAATTCCACGGCCCGAACAGACTCGACCAGGCCGCCTTGGCCCACCCGGTGTCGGAGATGTTCCAGTGCAGGTCATCTTCGCGGAGGTCCAACCAGTACCGGCCGGTGGTTTGATGGCCGATGCCATAGCTGGCTTGGGTATGCAACACCATCTTGGGCATGCCGGTCGTGCCCGACGTGAAATACAACAGCGCCGGATCATCCACCGCCGTTGCAATCTGCGGCGGAGTGTCGCCGGCACCGGCGATCAACTCTTCGTAGGCGGTCCAGTCCTCACGGTCAGAATTGCCGACCAGGATCCTTCGTGCGAGTTCGGGAACTTGCTCTTCGTGGGCATCCAGCTTCTCGGCGACATCGAGATCGGTAATGATGCCGACCGCTTCAGCCGTCCGCGCCCGATAGGCAATGTCCCCGGCCGTCAGCAGCGGCGTCCCCGGAATGGCAATCAGTCCCGCCTTCATGATGCCGACCATTGCCTCCCACCACTCTACGACCCGCGGCAGGACCACCAGCAGTTTATCCCCTTTCTTAAGTCCCAATTCGCCGAGCGCTCGCGCTAAGCGGTCGGATCGCTGCGAGATTTCGGAAAAAGTCACCGTGCGTTCCGCACCCTGGCTCACCCAGTGAATGGCTGTGCGCTCGCCGGCGCGGTTTGCCCAATCATCGACGACGTCGCGGCCGAAGTGGAAATCGCGCGGATGCGGCCAACGAAACGAGGCTCGCACTTTTTGGTAATCGGACAAACTGGCGATCCGGTCGGTCATTTTGTTCAATTCCCCGCAGTGGTGTGCGATGGCAATTTCTCTAATAGCTCCCACAACTCCTCGATCCCTTCGTTGCGAGCCGGGCTGGTCCGCTGGATGGGAATCTGCCGGCAGCCGGGTAGGTTCAGCAGCGCCGCCACCTGCGCTGCGGTCGCCTCCGCTCCGGGAAGATCGGCTTTATTGATCACCACCACGTCGGCGATCTCCAATACGCCCGCCTTTTCCCACTGCAGTTCGTCGCCGCTTTCGGGTTGCAACAAGACAACCACAGTATCCGCCAAATCTCGAACCGCCGTGTCCCCTTGTCCCGCTCCGACTGTCTCCAATATCACCACGTCAAATCCATAGGCGAACAGCAGCGACGACATCACGTCCAAATCGGGAATGATCGCCTGATGCCCACCCGCGGTGGCGAAGCTGCGAATCAGGACCCCGTCGTCGGGCTCCGTCGGCGACATACGAATGCGGTCTCCCAACAAGGCGCCGCCGGTCAGCGGACTTTGTGGATCGCAAGCCAGTACGGCGACGCGCAGTTGATTTCCGCGGATGACGCCGATCAACTTGCCGATCAAGCTGCTTTTTCCGACCCCGCCGCTGCCGGTAATGGCAATCACCCGCCCCCGCGCAACGCCTGCCAGTTCCGATCGCATGGCGGCCGCGGTGTCGCCGCAGGTCGCCCGGCTCAACCCGCGGGCCAAGGCCCGTCGGTCTTGGTGTGTGATCTGTTCAATGAGTTTGCCGATGTCAGACACGATGTGTTCATTACGGCGCGGGGGCCGGTTGATTGAGGTAAGTGACGATCTTTTCCATAGAAGTTCCCGGTCCGAACACCGCGGCAACTCCCAGATCGATGAGTTTGGGAATAAGCCCCCCGACAATCACTCGCACGTGCTGCGCGCCGAGTTCATCGCGGGCCTTGAGCAGATCGGGGATCAGTGTCATGTGCGCGCCGCTGAGCAAGCTGACGCCGAGCCAATCAGCGTCTTCGTCGACCGCGGCTTGCAGGACAGCCTCCGGCGTTTGCCACAACCCGGAATAAATCACGTGAAAACCGGCGTCACGCAAACCGCGGGCCACGACCTTGACCCCGCGATCATGTCCGTCCAACCCGATCTTGGCCAGCAAAATGCGTTGAGGTTTTCCACCGGTACTCATAGCACGGTCCTCCTTGACCTCTCTGGGTGCCACTGGCGGCTTGTCCGCCAGTGCCGACTTACCTTCCGTCTTCCGTGCAAGGACACTTCCATCGACGTATTCACTGGCGGACAAGCCGCCAGTGGCACCCCGAAACTGATACATGCAAAACTATTAAGAGTGTTCAAGTTCATCGTTGCGATTACCACATATCTCCCGGTCGGAAGCGTCCGTAAACGTCGGCCAGGGCCTGCATCGCTTCACCGATCGTCACGCGTGCCCGTGCCGCCTCCAACAGCGGCGGCAGGACGTTTTCGCCGGCATCGGCGACACGGCGGACTTCATCCAGTGTCCTTGCCACGTCCGTTGCACTACGGCGTTGCTTGATCTGCTTCAGCGAAGCCACCTGTTCGGCCTCCACCTTTTCGTCGATCGCCAACAATTCCAACGGCGGTTCGTCTTCTTCCTGATAGGCGTTTACGCCGACGACGATCTTCTCCTGCGCATCGACCGCCCGTTGATAGGCGAACGCCGCATCGGCGATCTCCCGGCGGAAAAAGCCCGACTCGACGGCGGCGATCATCCCGCCTCGCGGTGGGGTCGCGTGAGAATACTTGTGCGCCTCGTCGGCCATTTGCCGCGTCAAGGTTTCCACGAAATAACTCCCGCCCAGCGGATCGACGGTGTTCGTCACGCCGGTCTCATAGGCCAGCACCTGTTGCGTACGCAGCGCCAGCGTCACCGCATGTTCCGAGGGGAGCGCCAATGTTTCGTCCATGCTGTTGGTATGCAGCGACTGGCAGCCGCCCATCACGGCTGCCAGCGCTTGATAGGCCACGCGAATCAGATTGACCTGCGGCTGTGTATTTTGCAGCGAGCAGCCCGCCGTCTGCGCGTGGAACCGCAACTTCCACGAGGCGGGGTCTTTTGCGCCGTATTGGTTTCGCATAGCTTCGGCCCAGACGATGCGGGCCGCGCGGTATTTGGCAATTTCTTCGAATAGATCGTTATGGGCGTTGAAGAAGAAACTGAGCCGCGGCGCAAAGGCGTCTATGTCCATCCCCCGCTCGAGGCTTTGTTCGACATAGTGCATGCCGTCGGCCAGGGTGAACGCCAATTCCTGTGCCGCGGTCGAACCCGCCTCGCGAATGTGATAACCGCTGACCGAGACGGTGTTCCACTTCGGAACATGCTCGGTGCAAAATTCAATCAAGTCGACGACCAGCTTCACCGAGGGCTCAGCGGGAAACACGATTTCGTTCTGCGCATGGAATTCCTTCAGCGCATCATTCTGAATCGTCCCGGCGAGTTTGTCCCACGCCAACCCGCGCTCGGCCGCCATCGCCAGATAGAAAGCCATCGTGACGATCGCCGGCGCGTTGATCGTCATCGAGACCGACACTTTCTCCAGATCGATGCCGTCAAATAGTTGCCGCATGTCGTCGATCGTATCGGTCGCGACCCCCAGCCGCCCCACCTCGCCGCGCGAACGAGGATCATCGCTGTCCAATCCCATCAACGTCGGCAGGTCGAACGCCGTGCTCAACCCGCTTTGACCTTTTTCTAAGAGATACTTAAACCGCTGGTTGGTCTGCGCAGCCGTGCCGAAGCCAGCAAATTGCCGCATCGTCCACAGACGGCCGCGGTACATGCTGGCATGGATCCCCCGCGTATACGGATACTGCCCGGGATAACTGAGATCCGCCTCCTCGTCGAATTCGCCGAGGTCCTGCGCGGTATAGAGCGGAGCGATCGGCACGCCGCTAACGGTGGTCGGGGGCTGCGGCCGCGAAGGGACAGCGGCGACCTCTTCGGCCCACTGCTCTCGGCGTTCCGATTGAATCTCATGCATAGCGGCATCCTCCAAAAAAAGGTCCGCGTGCGCGCCGTTTAAAAAATTCCTACGGCGCCATTTGCATTTTATCCCTTCAACGGTCAATCAGTACAGGGACAGTTGCGGAACGGATGATGTGCAAACGCAAACCCAGCAAGAGAACGGCCGCCACTGCCGGCTTGTCCAGCAGCGCTGAGCGCTCAACAAAGTCCCGCCCGGCACCCGCAGGCGGTGGACGGGACCTCCCCCTTCTCGCAATTTCAAAAGGACTTTAGAAGAACAGTTCCACCCCACCGAATAGCTCGAATCTCCAATCGCGAGCGCGGTCGAACAATCCGGTTCCGCCATAAAAGATGTCTTGACCGCTGTCGCCCCACATACTGTCGTTTCCAGCTTGTCCGAAGAGCACATCGTTGCTCGATCCGCCATGTAGTGAGTCGTTTCCATCCCCGCCATACAGGCGGTCACGATCCCCGTCACCGTACATGCTGTCACGTCCATCCTGCCCGTACAAATAGTCCCGGCCGTTGCCGCCACGGATGTAGTCGTTCCCGTCGCCGCCATAGACCTGGTCGACGCCGTTGTCGCCATGGATCGTGTCGTTTCCGGTGCCGCCATACAGCCGGTCGTCACCGTCGTTACCCCTCACGAAGTCGTTGTCTGCGCCGCCGTCCGCAACGTCGTTCCCGGCTCCGCCATACAGCGTGTCATTACCATTTTGGCCCCACATGCTGTCGTAACCGTTGCCGCCGTTCATGTAATCGTCGCCCGAGCCGCCAACCAAATAGTCATGACCGTCGTTGCCGTAGATGAAATCGTCACCATTTTGGCCCCAAATGCGGTCATTGCCTGAACCGCCGATAATGAAATCGCTCTGGTCACCGCCGACGATTTGATCATTTCCATAGCTGCCGAGAATCGTGTCATTACCCCCTTCGCCCCAGACGCTATCGGCGCCGTCGCCTGCGTCGACATAGTCGTTTCCGGTACCGGCAACTATGTAATCGAAACCGTTCTCACCGCGAATGAGATCGTTGCCGCCTCGGCCATAAATCTTGTCGTTGCCCCACCCGCCGTACAAGAAGTCGCGGTTCGATCCGCCAACCAACACGTCGTTTCCGCCGTCGCCGTAAGCATATGCGCGAATGGCCGTGTCGTTGCGGAAGTAATCGTCGCCCAGAAAGCCGCGAAAACGAATCGACGAAACATCCGCCGCTTGGAAGGTCTCAATATGCGTTTCGCCGTTGTGCTGCAGCGAAACTTGAATCACACGGCGGTTGGAGGAGTCATGACGGACCTGTACGCTGTCATCGGCATTGGTTCCGGTAATTTGCAACACGCCGCCGTCCAATTCGATGGATCCGGCCATCAACCGGCGGTCTTCCAATGTTTCGATATTCAAACGACGGCCGTTGTGACTTCGATTCATAACGTGGTTTGTTCCTCGCAGAATTGGACAAATTGTAATTTTGTGTGCTGGATTGAGTTATACAGGTGACTGTCACCCTCGTTGCTTTTGCGGATTGCAACGCAGCAAGAAAACCGGGCAAGATATTTGGAGGTTTTTCGAGAATGCGCTCATCCAAAAGCACGGGATGCCGCATAACACCAAGATTGGCGCATGAAAAAACCCCGCCCGCCGCCCGAAGGCGGGGACGGGGCCTGCCCTTTGCCGGGATGTTGCGCGATCGAACGCACTCACCGACAATACATTCGAGCCCCCAAACTCGAATACGCTCAATTCCTCTGCCAGAATGCGATGGCGGTTCTCGTGAGAAGAATCGCACGGCCTTTTATTCGCTACTGAACCGGCCTTTTGCGTTGCGCAGAAGCGGCCGTTTGCGTTGTTGTGTCCTCACTCTGGAGATCGCAACTCGCGGTGAAAACCGGGCACCGATTCTGAGAATTCTTCGAGAATTTCCACAATCGCTTATCCACGACGGTGCGCACGGCTCAATTGCCCAGCGATCAACACAGTGCAGCGGCGACAGCGTTTGAGAAGCGGGCGAGATATTCCCCCCGCGGTTCCTGCGGCTGCGTGGTAAGCATGATCGCCGCGGTCTGCCAACCGGAATCGATCCACAGCAGCGTTCCCGTGGCGCCCCAATGGCCGTAATTGCGCGGCCCGAGCAGATCGCCGAAATTGCGGCTGTCCCCCGGCCAATGCAGCCGCCAGCCCAATCCCCACGGACGCGTCCGCTGTTCCAACTCGGGAACGTGGCGCATACCGGCCAACTGATTCCGCGTCGCGGCAGCGACAGTGGCGGAGCTGAACAGCATGCTCTCGCCCCAACGTCCATCTTGCAACATCAGTTGTGCAAATCGCGCCAGGTCTGCCGGTGTGGTTAATAATCCGCCCCACGGCGCGCCGAGCTGACGCCAATAGCGCGTGTTCCAATGCCAATTCGTTTCAGCCTGCACTTCCGGGATGCGGCTTTCAGCAATTCGTGCCACGGTGGGTGAATCTCCTTCAAACCATTCATCCGGGGCACCCAGCGCCGTGTCATACATCCCCAGCGGCTCAAAGAGCTCGTCGCGCAAAAACTGCGGACAGGGCATGCCGGTCACGCGGCGGATGATCTCGCCCAGCATGCAAAAGCCCATGCTCTGGTACTGCACGCCGCGCCCGGGCCGGAAGGCGAGCGGCTGACGGCAGGTCTCTTCCACAAATGCCGGCAGCGGGGCGTGTGCGGCGCGAAGTTCGGTATTGTTGGGCAACATGTCCGGCAGTCCGGACGTGTGCGTCAGCAGGTGCCGTATCGTCACGCCATGTTTGCCGTTGTTGCCGAATTCCGGCACAAACCGCTTCACGCGGTCATCGAGCACGAGCAATCCCCGCTCGAGGAGCA
>CALFYU010000299.1 GCA_937952455.1 uncultured Planctomycetaceae bacterium | reverse complement strand
AAGGTCGAACTGATCGTACCCGGCGGTAAGCCGGCGGGGTGTGCCTGTCAACATTAGTGGCGACGGCGTTTGGTATGAGCGGCCGTCGGAGAGATGAAACAACTTTTTTTGTTTGTTGAGTTTGCTGAAACCGCGGGACCGGAGTCCGGCCCGCAAGACCTTGTCTCACAACGCGAGGAGATGAAAGAGATGGCGAAAGCGATGGAAGCCTTGGGCATGATCGAAACGCGGGGCTTGATCGCCCTGATCGAAGCGTCGGATGCGATGCTGAAAGCGGCCAACGTGGAATTGGTCGGTTGGGAAAAAGTCGGCAGCGGCTTGGTAACCGTCTTCGCCGTGGGGGACGTCGCCGCGGTTAAAGCGGCCGTCGACGCCGGTGCCAGCGCCGCCAGCAAAATTGGCGAAGTGGTCAGCGTGCAAGTGATTCCGCGTCCGCACGAAGAACTGACCGGTATCATTCCCGCCGCCAAGACCACCAAGTAGATCCCGCGCAGAGGCATCGCGACGTGATGCCGCGGTTTCATTCACAACATTTTTGTCAGGATAAATGAAGACCATGACCGGAGAAGCAATCGGTTTGATCGAAACCAAAGGGTTGGTGGCCCAGATTGAAGCGGCGGATGCCATGCTTAAGGCGGCCAACATCACTTTGGTGCAACAAGTGCAAATCGGCGGCGCTTATGTGACGACCATCGTCCGCGGCGACGTCGGTTCAGTGCGTGCGGCCGTGGATGCCGGCGCAGAAATCGCGGGACGTTCCGGCGAACTCGTCAGCGCCCACGTCATCGCCCGCCCCGAAGCGACGGTGCTGAAGCTGTTCGCCTAGGCCGCTGGCGCGGAAGTGGTCAGTGGCCGGTGGTCAGTGGCCAGTTTCGCTGGCAATATCTTTTTGCCATTTGACATGACTTGCGCCGGGATGGTCCAAGCCATCCGTCGCCGCCATTCACAATTTCTGGCCACCGGCCACTGACTACTAGCCACTCATTCCCACGAACGGATTCGCGTCCATGAAAGTCCTCGTCGCCAATCTCGGTTCCACGAGTTTTAAGTACCGGCTGTTTGATCTGTCGGCGGACGTGCAGCTTGCGCGCGGCGGGATTGATCGGATTGGCGGGGCGGAGAGTTCGTGTCTGGTGGAAATCGGGGATTTCTCCGACACGGCCACCCGACACATTCCGGATCATGCGGCGGCGGTCAAAATCTGCTTGGAACAATTGACCGATGCGGAACATGGTTGCTTAGGTTCGGTGAGCGAAGTGGCGGTGATTGGGTTTAAGACGGTGTTCGCCGGACGGCTCAGCGGGGTGCGGGTGGTGGATGAGGAGTTGTTGACGGCGATGGAGGAACTATCGGACATCGCGCCGGCGCACAATCCGCCGTATGTCAAAGCCATGCGGCAGCTGCGCGACGCCTGTCCGGAGATTCCGCTCGTGGCGGCATTGGAAACGGCCTTTCACGAGACGATTCCGCCGGCCAATCGCACCTATGCGGTGCCGGCGGCATGGCAGACGGACTATCAGGTCCAACGTTGGGGATTTCACGGTGCCAGCCATCGTTACATTACGACGCGAATCGCGGAAATCCTCGGACGGGACGACCTGCGGGTTGTGTCCTGCCATTTGGGAGGCAGCAACTCACTGTGTGCGGCCCAGGGGGGCGTCTCGTTGGCGAATAGTTTGGGCATGAGTCCGCAATCGGGACTGCCGCACAACAACCGCGTCGGCGATTTCGACCCGTTCGCGTTGCCGGTGCTGATGCGGGCCACGGGAAAAAGTTTGGCGGAGTTGCTGGATGATTTGGCGAACCAGAGCGGTTTGTTGGGCATCAGCGGATTGAGCGGAGACGTGCGGGATTTGGAGGAAGCGGCCGCCGACGGGCATGCCGGCGCGCAACTGGCGCTCGATGTCTTCGTGGCCTCGATTCGCCAGTATCTCGGAGCCTATTTGACAGTGCTCGGCGGTGCAGACGCGATCGTATTCACCGGCGGTATTGGTGAAAACAGCCGGCTGATTCGCGAACGGGTCTGTGACAACATGGCCTGGGCGGGGATCGAGTTGGATGCGGATTTGAATCAACAGGTTTCTGGAGAAGCCAAAATCTCAACGGCCAAAAGCCGGACGGAGATTTGGGTCCTGCCGACCAACGAAGAAATCATCGTCGCCCGGCAAGCCGCCGCAGCAATTTCATAATTCACATTCTCTCTCAGCCTCCGGCTCCGCCGGGGGGTCGATTACACAATCGACAAACAACAACAACAAGGACAACGCCATGTTTTTGGCACGCATCACCGGCAGCGTGGTTTCGACGCAGAAGGTCGCGGAAATGGTCGGCCAAAAGCTGCTGGTCGTCGAGCCGCTGCGTGTCGACGAGAAAGATCAAAGCTCACTCAAACCGACTGGCCGTACGTTTGTGGTGGTTGACACGGTGGGAGCGGGCGAAGGAGAGGTGGTGCTCTGCGTGCAGGGTTCCAGTGCCCGGTTCACGCCGCAAACCAAAACGTTGCCCGTCGACGCGGCAATTATCGGCATCGTGGATCAGGTGCATGTGAAATCAAAGTCGGTGTTTAGCGCGGGCGACTGACCGGAATCCAAATGATGGTTCAGCAAGTCAATTTCCTAACTTCGGAACAATCCGTTCGCACGTTGCGGATCCTCTTGATCGCGCTCGTGTTACCTGTGATCGGCTTTTCAGCGTTTGCGATGGCTGACAAAGGAATCCGCCAAGACGGCAATCAGTTCATCGCAATTTTCGGCGTTTTCTGGGCCGCCGCGAGCATCGTCGCTCGCTTTGGGGTCCCGATGATCATCGTAATGAATGCCCGCAAGCGTATCGCGGACAAGTTATCGGATGGACAGATGCACGCGGATGCCGCCGATCAAGCAGCGGAGGACAACGGAAGCTTCGGTGAATTGGTAGGTGTGTTTCATGTGAAAACGATTGTGGCCGCCGCGATTCTGGAAGGGGCTGCGTTTCTGAATGCCTATTTTTTCTGGAGCGAAGGGCATGTGCTGAGCATCTGTGCGGCCGGAGTTTTGGTCGCACTCGTTTTGACCATGATCCCGACCCAACACGGAATTGAAAACTGGGTCGAAGGCGAAATCGCCGCCATCGAGCAGATGCGAAGAATTTAACAACAGGCACGTCAGGCGACTGTCTGACCTACGAATACTAACTCCCATAGAGAACGCCTATCATGCAAGCCACCGAACAAGCAATCCGGCAAGTCGTGCAAGAAGTCCTCGCCCAACTCGGCAACGGCGGGCGGTCGACGAACGGCACCCATCGCAACGGCGATTGGGGCGTGTTCCAGACGGTCGACGATGCCGTCGCCGCCGCCGGCGATGGGTTCAAAGCACTTAGCGGGCGACCGGTCTCCGACCGCGTCAAAATCGTGCAGTGCATCAAACAGCTCTGCACGGCCCAGGCGGAAGAATTGGGGCGGTTGGAGCTCGAAGAAACGGGCATCGGCCGGTTGGATCACAAGATCCAAAAGCTAAAGATCATCGAACTGGTGCCGGGCGTCGAATTTCTCAAGTGCGATGCCGTGAGCGGCGATCACGGGCTGACCGTCACGGAATATGCCCCCTTTGGTGTGATCGGCAAGATCACCCCCGTAACACACTCGCTGCCGACATTGGCCAGCAATGCGATTTCGATGATCGCCGGCGGCAATACGCTGGTCTGCAATCCGCATCCGTCGGGGCGTTTGATTGCCTGCGAAGGGACGCGGCGGATCAATCGGGCGATCTACGAGGCCACCGGCTTGGAAAACCTGGTGACGATCATCGAAAACCCCACGATCGAAACCGCCAACGAGATCTTCGCCCATCGCGGCGTACGCCTCATTTGCGTGACCGGCGGACCGTTCGTGGCCCGGGCCGCCATGGCCAGCAGCAAGCGGGCGATTGTCGCCGGTCCCGGGAACCCGCCGGTGGTCGTCGACGAAACCGCCGACATCGACAACGCGGCCCGCTCGATCATCACCGGCGGCGCATTTGACAACAACCTGCTATGTATCGGCGAGAAGGAAGTTTTTGCAGTCGAATCAATCTTCGACGAGCTGCTCTCCGCCATGCCGCGGCATGGTGGTTATCAACTCAACTGCCAACAAATCGACGCACTCACGAAATTGGCCTTCAGCCCGCCGAAGGACGGTTCGGATCATCACACGCTCAACCGCGATCTGGTCGGCCAAGATGCGTCGGTCCTGGCCGAGTTGATTGGCGTCAAGGTCCCCGCCGGCACCGATCTGCTATATGGCGAAACGGACGAAAACAACCCGTTCGTCCCCGAAGAGCAGATGATGCCCTTCGTGCCGTTCGTGCGTTGCCGCAACGCGATGCAGGGAATCGAACTGGCCAAGAAACACGAACACAACTTTCGGCACACGAGCATAATTCACACCCGCGACGTGCGGAACATGACCACCATGGGCCGCGAGATGGATACAACGCTATTCGTCAAGAACGGACCCAGTTCCGCCGGTTTGGGACTGGGCGGCGAAGGGTATCTGTCGTTCAGCATCGCGACTCCCACCGGCGAAGGGGTGACGAGTCCGCTGACGTTCACGCGTCAACGTCGGTGTGCGTTGGTGGATGACTTAAGGATTATTTGAGTGAACTCGGTCGTGTGGCACTGCTGGCTTATCCAGCAGCGTTTCGCTGGTCGAACGATTCGCACTGGCGGGCAAGCCGCCAGTGGCACCCTTTTTCAGGCGACCTGTGAGTACGACGGCGGAGCCGTCGGTTTGGAAAACTTTTCCTTGGAAATAGACGACAGATGAACTTAGGACGCGTCGTTGGGACCGCCACTGCCACGGTCAAACATCCCACCCTGGCCGGGTGGCGGCTGGCGGTGGTGCAGTTTTTGGATGCCGCCGGCGGCGCGGATGGTGAGCCGCAGTTGGCGATCGATCCGCTCGGAAGCGGCCGCGGCGACTTGGTGATTTTGACGAGTGACGGTAACGCCGTCCGCGACATTGTGGGATTGAACACGTGCCCCGTCCGTTGGGCTGTGATCGGGATTCCGGATTGATGACGACCGACCAACAGACACTCGAACAGATTGTCGCCGCCGCGGTGCAGAAGCACTTGGCGGCCTCGATCGACGTACGTCCGCCCGAAACAGACAGTCCCGCAGCGAACGGAGTTTATCTAACTGAATCCGTGATTACGGCGGATCTGCTGCAGGAAAAAGTCGGAGGCCATGGCCGCTTTCAAGTCTCGGCCAAGGCGATTCTCACCCCGTCGGCACAGGATCTGATCCGCGAGAAACGCTGGAAATGGACACGAGCCGCCGCCGCTGGTCCTGCTGCAACGTCCGCAACGTTTCTAGCGGCGGTGGTGACCGCCGGCCCCCCAGTGATCGCGGCGGTGGAACAATTGGGGAGCGATTGGAAGCTAGACTTATTGGACAACCCCGGCACGGCAGCCCGCGCGGCCGTCTCGGCAGTTAGCCGCGGCGAATATGCCGGCGTGGCGATCATTTGCGGGCGACCGCGATTGGCGGCCTGTTTGGCAAATCGCTCTCCAAAGGTCCGTGCCGCTGTCGTCAACCACGGTGAAGACGTCAGCGCAGCAGTACGGGAAATGGGGGCCAATGTGATCGCCGTCGATCCGGCCGGCCTGGGCATGTTCGCCTTGAAGACATTGTTACAACGTTTCAGCAAACAAGAACCGCAACCGCCGGCAAATTGGGACACCATCAGCCGACTGTGGTAACACCATCATTTCGTAGGGCAGGCTCCCACCTGCCGTGCACCGAGTTAAGTTTTCAACATTGATTTCAATCGGCAGGCGGGAGCCTGCCCTACGGCAAAGACCTGACCAGACCATAAAGGAGCCAGCCATGCGAATCGCGGATGTGATCGGCAAGGTAACGTTGTCGAAATGCCATCCCGACCTGACCGGTGCGACCTGGCTCGTGGCGACGTCACTGTCGCTGGAAGGGATTCGCGGCGATGAGGCGGGACGCGGCGAACCGTTTGTGGTGTTCGACGAACGCGGCGCCGCCTACGGCAGCCGCATCGCCGTCAGCGAAGGAGCCGAAGCGGCAGCGCCGTTTCACCCGGAAGTCAAACCGATCGATGCCTACAACGCCGCCATCCTGGACACGATTGACGTTTAAACCGCATACACGATTTGTTGCTCAACAACCGACGAGGAATTCTTTAGCATGCAAAATCAATGGAACTCCGGTATCAACGACCGCAAGCTCAAAGAGCAGATCTGCGAAATCGGGCGGCGGATTTATAACAAGGGCTTTGCCGCCGCCAACGACGGCAACATCTCGATCCGCGTCGGTGAAAACGCGGTTCTGTGTTCGCCGACGATGATCTGCAAGGGGTTCATGACCCCCGAAGACATCTGTGCAGTCGACCTCGACGGCAACCAGATCGCCGGGACGCGCAAGCGGACCAGCGAAATTCTATTGCACTTGGCGATCATGAAGGCTCGACCGGATGTGAAATCGGTGGTGCACTGCCATCCGCCGCACGCGACCGCCTTTGCCGTCGCACGCGAGCCGATTCCGCAATGTATCTTGCCGGAGATCGAAGTCTTCCTGGGCGAGGTGCCGATGGCACCCTACGAAACCCCCGGCGGACAAAAATTCGCCGACACGGTGCTGCCGTTTCTGGGCCAAGGGACCAACACGATCATCCTCAACAACCACGGCACGGTCAGCTTCGACGTCGACCTGGAGAAGGCGTATTGGAAAACGGAAATCGTCGACGCCTACTGCCG
>CALFYU010000298.1 GCA_937952455.1 uncultured Planctomycetaceae bacterium | reverse complement strand
CCACCGGCGCCATTACCGGTACGAGATGGAAAACGTGCATCCCCACGAACCTTTACGGCCGCTTGGTGGCAGCCGCCAAACGCGTGATGGAAATGCTGGACGTGTTCGACGCCAAAATGACTCCCGGTGCGCAGAGGACGTCCAAGTTCCGAAATATGTCGGTCTTTACCGCTTCGCGTTCGGTCGCCGCCTCGATCACAAACTCCGCGTCGGCCGCTGCATCGAGTTCCGCAACCCACTGAATCCGCTCTAACACATCTTGTGGTGACTCGGCCGACACTTTACCGCGTCGGATCCCTTTCTCCACAGACTTTTCAATGTGGGAGGCTGCGACTGCGCGCCGATCTCCCAGCGGCGCCATCCCAGTGACCTGTCCCCCGCGCCCGCCCGCCGTTTCGACAATGCCCCGGCTCATCCTTCGCGCCCCCACACTCGCTACATGTGCCACGGTCATCTGTTCACCCTTGCAACTGTAAAACTACCGCCCCAGTTCGTGCGAGCGGCGCGTTGCGGACTCCACCGCGTTGATCACCGTGCCGCGAAATCCACCGATTTCCAACGCATGCAACCCCGCGATGGTCGTTCCCCCTGGGCTGGTGACGGCGTCCTTGAGGGCCCCGGGATGCTCGCCGGTTTGCAGCACCATCTTGGCGGCACCCAACAAAGTCTGCGCTGCCAATTTCGTGGCGACGTCGCGCGGCAAACCCATGCGCACGCCGCCGTCGCTGAGGGCTTCAATCATCAGATAGGCATACGCCGGTCCACTGCCGGAAAGCCCCGTCACGGCATCGAGCAGCGACTCCGGCACTTCGACGGCATAGCCCACGGCCGAGAGCAATCGTTTGACCAATGCGCAGTCCTCGGCGGTTGCGACCCCTCCCGCCGCGAAGGCCGACGCCGACTCACCCACCAAACAGGGCGTGTTAGGCATCACCCGCACCAAGCGTGTTTCGGCTCCCAGTGCAGACAGAAACGTGTCGATGGACACACCGGCAGCGATGGAAATCAACAGATGCCCCGGTTTGACGTGCGGACTGATCTCATTGAGCAACTTCGGCAAACTCTGCGGCTTCACCGCCAGAAAGACTACCTCCGCGGCGGCCAGCACGTCAGCGTTGGAGTCGGTCACCTTCGCGCCCGTTTCGGCGGCAAATCGTTCCCGCCCGTCCGCCACCACGTCACTGGCGACGATCGACGCAGCGTCGGTGATCTTGGCAGCGATCAATCCAGACGCCAAGGCGGTCGCCATCCGCCCTGCACCAATGAAGCCGATCCTCAGTTGTGTCGCGCCCATATTCCAAAGCCCTCGGCCAATTGACTCATCGCTGAAACATCTCATCCGAGTATACGACTCGGAGAATCGTCAAACAATGCGCGGCCATTTTTCCGCTAGTTGGCAACTAATGCGTTGTTACAACTTGATTTGAGGTTGATTTGGGTGCCACTGACTTTGCCAGTGCATGTGTGAATGGTGGAATCGTTATAAGAAGCACTGGCCGAGCCAGTGGCCCCCATTTTTTAGGATTGGCAACGCATCAGAAGAAATCGACCGGCTCGCTTTCCATCCTCTGCCGGCGCGGATAGGCTGGAGCCATAGCTCATTCCATGCATCGCAAGCACCGCCGGATTAGCCCCGTTCTTGATCAAAGGGTCGAATGATGACGCACAACATGACGCGACGCCAGATGCTCCAAACGACCGGGATCTCCGCAGCCGTGTTCGCCGCCGGCTTGCAGCATCCGGCGCAGGCCGCGCCGCAAGCCAAAGTGCAATCCATCGAGGTGATTAGCAAGGAACCGCAATATTACCACGGTTGGCCGACCGTTGCGCAGCGGGCTGACGGGGAATTGCTGTTGGTCTATTCAGGAGGGCGCGAACACCACGTCTGCCCGTTCGGACGCGTGGAGTTGATGCGATCACACGACGGCGGCGCGAGTTGGAGTTGGCCGCGGGTTGTGTTGGACGGGCCGATTGACGACCGCGATGCCGGGGTGGTGGAAACCGCCGACGGCTCGATCTTGATCACCACATTTACGTCGCTGGCCTATGAACCGATCCTCGAAAGGGCGGTGGCTGCCCAGCCGGGGGACAAAGGAGCGATGCCGGCCGACGAACTCGCACGCTGGCAGGCAGCCAACAATCGCGTGTCGGCCGCGCAGCGTGAAAGGGATATCGGCCGCTGGATGATTCGCTCCGACGACGGCGGTTTGACGTTTTCGGCCCGATACAATTGTCTGGTCGACAGCCCGCATGGACCGATCCTCTTGTCCGACGGCCGACTGTTGTATCCGGGTAAGGAAGTCCTTAAACCGGATGGCCGCGTCGCCGTGGCCGAATCGACGGACGACGGGAAGTCGTGGCGTTTTCTGTCCGATATTCCCGTGCGCCCGGGGGATGACCGCAACGACTATCATGAATTGCACGGCGTCGAAGCGGCCGATGGAAGGATCGTCGTACAGATTCGCAATCACAACAAAAAGAACCACCGGGAGACGCTGCAGTGCGAATCGCACGACGGAGGAAAGACGTGGTCTGTTCCCCGTTCGATCGGCGTGTGGGGACTGCCGTCGCATCTGCTGCGACTCAAAGACAGCCGACTGTTGATGTCCTACGGCTACCGCCGCAAGCCGTTTGGAAATCAAGCCCGCGTCAGCAGCGACCACGGCCAAACCTGGTCTGACCCCATCACCATCAGCGACGACGGTATCGGCGGCGATTTGGGCTATCCCTCCACCGTGGAACTCGAGGATGGCACATTGCTGACCGTCTGGTATGAACGGATGCAGGAGTCCCCGAGGGCGGTGTTGCGGCAAGCGCGGTGGACCCTTACCGGCTGACGTTCATACAAAAGACGGCAAGCTAAGCGTTAAAGGTGTTTCGCCTTGTAGAGATTGAGCTTCATATGTGCCTGTCCCTGGTGGTGGCATTCGTGCCAGGAAATGATCTGCAAGATCGTTCCCAGTGTCCACCCCCGTTCCTTAAACGGTTCGGGGATCACCTCCAGATCGTCGTCGCTGAACGTCGCGATGGTTTCTAGTAGATCCTCGCGGCTTTTGGAGAGTACCTCTCGAATCAAGTCGACGCTTGGAATGTCATCATCCGGCGTGCTGCCGCCGCGAAAGCGGGGAGCGAGATCGGCAAAACTCGGCGGCGTTCCCTTGAGGCGTTCGGTGGCGAAAAGTTGTTCCGTCACGCCGATATGCATCAGTTGCCAGGCAATGTGCGCCCGCCCTTCCCCCGGCCGAAACCCGAGCGCCGCTTGCGGATCGTCCAGTTCGGCGATGGCGTCCAACGTGGCGAGCGTCCGCCCGCGGTTGAATTTCCAAAGTTCTGTCGTCGTTTCGATGATGCTCATTTTTTGGCGTCCAACTTTCTCAATCATGCCCCGCACTGAGGAAAACTAAAATTCCATAAGCCATATTACCGGGCATTGTTGGCCGCGCAACCGGTCAGATCAACCCCGCTCAACGGGCGGGCGCGGCATTTACGCGACAAAACGGCCGTTTGGCGTGGAAAAATCCCGCAAATATCCACTAAAATGCTCGGATCGCCGCTGGCGCAAGGCCAGTGGATCGTTTGCACGCCTCATTCGGACCACGCTCGCCGGCAGATGCCGCTTTTCGGGTCCGCAATTTCCATTGGAGAAAAAAATCTCATGAGCGATCACGCCTCCCGCAGCGGCTCTTTGCAGCCGTCCCGCCGCGACTTTCTGAGAACCTCTACTGCCGCCGTCGCCACCGGCGCGCTTGCCGCAAATCTGGCCCTTCCGACCGGTGCCTTTGCCGGCGAAAGCAATATTCTGAAAGTCGGTCTGATCGGCTGCGGCGGGCGCGGCTCCGGCGCGGCCAAGGATGAATTGATTGCGGATCCGAATACAAAATTGGTCGCCATGGCGGCTACGTTCGCCGACAAAATCGAGGTCAAACTCTCCGAACTGAAAAAAGAAAAGTTTGCCGACCGCGTCGACGTGGCCGAGGACATGAAATTTGTCGGCTTCGACGCTTACAAACAATTGCTGGCAACCGACGTCGATGTCGTGTTGCTGACGACCCCCCCGCACTTCCGGCCGATGCAACTACAAGCCGCCGTCGACGCGGGCAAGCATATTTTTGCCGAGAAACCGGTGGCCGTCGATGCCCCCGGCGTTCGCGCCGTATTGGAAACTTGCAAACAGGCCAAGGAGAAAAACCTGTCGGTGGTCAGCGGGTTGTGTTGGCGGTACCACTACGGCAAACAGGCGGCACTCGATCAGATTCTTTCAGGCGGCATCGGCGACGTGGTTTCCATCCAGTGTACTTACAACACCAGCGAACTGTGGTACCACGAGCGACAACCGAGTTGGAGCGACATGGAGTGGCAAATCCGCAACTGGTTGTACTTCACGTGGCTCTCGGGCGACCACATCACTGAACAACACGTGCACAGCCTGGATAAAATGGCCTGGGCCATGGGAGACGTGCCGCCGATCAAGGCCACGAGCATCGGCGGCCGTACGGTGCGGACCGATCCGAAATTCGGAAACGTCTACGACCATTTCTCGACGGTCTACGAATACGAAAACGGCGTCAAAGGCTTCGCTTCCTGCCGTCAGCAAAACGGGGGTGACAACAATGTCTCCGACTTTGTGATGGGCAGCAAGGGCATCTGCGACGTGTTCGCCCACAAGACGCGCGACCTGTCGGGCAAGCCGATGTGGAAGTTCAAGGGCAAGAACAACAACATGTACCACACCGAGCATGAAGAGCTCTTCGCCAGCATCCGCAATAACGAGCCGATCAACAACGGCGAGTATATGTCCCGCAGCACGATGCTGGCCATCATGGCCCGCATGTCGGCCTATACCGGCAAAACCATCACCTGGGAGCAGGCGATGAACTCCAAAGAGAACCTCACCCCGCCGGCCTACGACTGGGTCGCCATGGACGTCGCCCCCGTGGCGGTGCCCGGCGTGACGCAGTTTTCGTAAGGGGGATTTTTCACTGCCGGTGAATTGAAGGGTGGCTGGGGACGGACGAAGTCCGCCCCCAGGGTATCGGAGGTGGCTACGTCAAACGACCTGGGGGCGAGCTATGCTCGTCCCCAGCCACCCATCGCCAGCGCGAGATGCATGGCCAACTACGGTCATCCTGCATCGAAAGGTACGTACGCGACGAACCTACTCTTCGCGGCGCATCATGCGCCGCGCGATACCCGCGCCGAAGAAGCGGATAAAACCTTCTTCGAATTCGACCCGTAGCCGCGCGCCGTCGTCGATCGATTTGAGGTCGATCCGCAGCGCGGCATTGGCCGGGGAGAAGGCTTCGTTGACCCTTTCGAAGAACTGGCGTCCCGGTTCGTCCTCGCCGCGGAGGCTGGTCCAGTCGGCGATATTGACCACAAACTGTAGCGGCACCGCCGGCGCCGCCTGGTCGGGCGGTTCGGCAACCGCGTCGATCTGGTCATACAGTCGCGGCAAGGCTCCGTCGCCGCCAATCGCCATCCACAGCGTCGTGTCGTCCACTCCCAGAAACAAGCTCGGCGGTCCGCCATAAATCCGTTCGTCGCCGTTGCCCGCATTGTTGATGTCCAGCCGGTGAAAACGGATCCCTTGATACGTATCCGCGTCGATCTCGACGTCGGAAAACTTGCCGGTCTCCAGCCAGTACAGGCACAATTCCGCCAGGCCTTCCTGCATCGCGCGGCCATCTTTGACCTTGATTCCACCGGCAAACACAAACGGCCCGCCCGGCTCGCCCAGAAAGCGAATCGCGAAATCCAGTACCCCCGCATCGACCGTGCCGCGTGCCGCGCGAAACAGCCGTGCCACCGGATCGTCGTCGTCCACAGCCGCATCATCGCCCGCTGCGGGAATAGAATCTTCGAAAACCTGCACAAATTCTGCAAAGACCTTCTTGCCCGGCTCGCCCAGTTTCCAGGTCGAGGCGAAGGTCAACGGTGCATCGCCGCGGAGAAAATTGGCGAACTGCGACCGCGTCGTTTGTAGTTCGCCCAGGATGGTCGCCAACTCGCTGCCGGGGATGGCGCGGACTTTGAAATCCAAAACGGCGCGTCGCTGTTGTCGGTTTATTCTCCAGCCGATGGTCAGGTCCCGCGATTGGCGCAGGAGCTGTTCCAAGATCCGCGCGTTATTCTCGCCGGCCGCTTTGCGGATGCGGTGCGCCGATTCCGGCTCGTTGTCGCGCCGCTGTAGATTGGTGTCGGCGCTGACCTGCAGCAGCGTGGCGAAGATGTCTTTTTTCTCATCCGGCAAACTCGCCAGATTGAGCATTGCCGCCACGTCATACTCCGCCGCCAACGGTGAAACGATGCCCGCCGGATCGGGGAACGTGCGGTCGAGATTGGCCTTGTCGCGGCTGGCGAACGCATACCCGCCGGCCATCTTGACGTACATTGATTCCCGGCGGCCCTTCAGCTCGTAGTCGTAATATTCGCCCGTGACCTTTTTGGTGGTAAAGGGGCCTAGTTCGACCGTTTTCATCAGATCGTCGATGTTCTCCACCGGAGCGAAACCGATCGGTTGCGGGGTGATGCCGGAGAGATAGATCATCACCCCCAGCCCCTGGCGACGATTTAGCCCCTTCAGGTCGCCCGCTTTTTCCAAATAGCCGCCGATCGCTTCCGAGGCGGCAATCCGATCGGAGACCTCGAACGAAAAATCGAGGGCGCTCAACATCCGCTCGACGCTGGCCACGGCGACAACCGCGAACGGTTCTTCCGGCGGCGGCTCCGTGGACTCGTTCGTTTCTTGAGCGCA
>CALFYU010000297.1 GCA_937952455.1 uncultured Planctomycetaceae bacterium | reverse complement strand
TCCCCAGTCGTTTAAGCGTGCGGCAATCTGCGCCATGAGGACCGATCGATACGGCTCAATTCACGCGCCGCCCTATGCAAGGCGGCGCGTGATGTTTCTTTGCAGTCCCCATAACGTGCTCGCCGCTGCCCCTTACCCTTTTGTCTTTTTCGTTGCCACTCCACGTTTGGGGGCCGAAGATTTCCTGGCCGATTTTCGTTTGCCGCCGGACGGTTTGACGGCGGCTTCGTAGTAGGCAATGAACTTCTTCACCGGCACACGCTTGATCGCCCGGCCGATCACCTCGAGCGGAATATCTTCGATTTTTTTGAATCGCACGCACGATTTGCCCATGTTCAGTTTTTTGCCGGTCTTGGCCCACGCGTCACGAAACCAAGCCTCCAGCTGCGGATCCCCATAGATGCACATCAGATAGATCGACATGTAATTCTTCTGCGAGGCCACCGACGCGAACGGCAACGGTTGTCGCGGATCGCAGTGATATCCGGCCGGATAAACGCTGTGCGGCACGTAGTATCCGATCATCCCGTATTGCATCCCCTCTTCGTAACCGGCGGGCAGATGCTTGAGAATCACCCCCCGGACCGCCTCAATCGCGGTCCGCCGATCCTCCGGCAATTCGGCCAAGTACTCATCCACGGTCGTAGCTGTGCTTTTCATGGCTCGTGCCCGGTGAGTTGTTTTTCTATATGGGACTAACGTAGGCCGCGGTGCACAAGGTGTTGTTCAAGCGCGCGGCGAAATTCGTCGACTTCCACGTCGCGCTCGCAACAGACCAGCATCAGCGCGCCGTCGGACCGAAAATTCCCGTCCCAGGCGATCACTTGCTCATCCGACCACTGCGGATCGTATTCCGACAAATGCTCGTCGCTAAGTCGTGCGAGATACGCTCGTAGGCTCAGATCGGTCTCGTCCGTCGGCTCGTCGGCAGGAAGATGTTCATAATCAATGTCTTGCCGCATATTGAACCTCCGTTAACAGGGCTGGCCATTGATAAGGGGTGCCGCTGGCGGCTCGTCCGCCAGTACTGATCGCTTAAATTGCCAAAACACCTTTGATTGCCAAGACACGTCCAACCAAGCCAGCAGTACCACCCAACCACCAGGGCATTTCGGGTTTTTCACCTTATGAGTTCAATAGCCGCAGAGTCGGATTCTACGCCCTCCGAGCGGTCTGGTTTTCGCCTTCGGTTGATCCGGCAGATGGCAATTATTGCAGATCGCTCGTTCTGCGAGTTGTTGATGTTTTTCCGTCGATTGTTCATGAACCGCGTGGCACGACAGGCAGTCGAGGTCATTTTTCTCAAACAGAGCGACGTCCCGTACATTCTCGAGGATATGCCGCTCGATGGGTTCCAACCTATCAAGATGTTTGTCCGACCAGTCGACTTGGAAATCGCGAAACAGGTTGTCGCCGGCGACAAAGTTGTTGGGGTAGGCGCGCCCGCTGCTCCGCGACGTGCCGCTGCGGATGTGGCATTGGCCACAAATTGAAACGACAACCCGCGGCGGATCGCGTCGCTGCGGCGACAATATCGCCAGCTTGCCATCTTTGGAATGTTCCAGATCGACGTCGCCGTGGCAAGTGAAGCAATCCAGCGAAATCGCAGAAAACGCCAACGTCTGCGAATCGACACCGGACGCGTGACAGCCGGCGCACGATTTGCCGAAGGTTTGGTCGTCCCAATGGGGAGCGTCAGTGCGAGCTAATCGCCCGGCCTTTCCACCGTGGGGCGGCGTCCATGAGGCCGATAATATCTCCAGCCGGCCGTAATCAGGAGTGCGCCGCAGAAAGCGGTTTTGATGGTTTCCGCCCAATAGGAACTGCACCTGATCGGCGAATTCGCGCGTTGAGGGATTCTCGCGCAGTGCGATCAGCGCCGGCGATTTGGGATCGGCGCTTCGCAGCGTCAGAAAATGCCGATTCCGCGGCCAGGTGGTACCAATGTTCGTGCGGTGGCAGAACAGACATTCGTCCCCAGTAATGAACTGCGGCATCGGCTGGTGCACATGATCGCCGCCCCAAGCCGCCGGATCGACGGCGGCCGGCAACTTCACAACCCGCTCCGGTGCATCATCACCAAAGACGATCGCACAGACGATAGCGACCATTGCCGGAACACCGAATGCATTCAGCAAATTCAACGCCGCTCGCTTTATGCATTTCACGTGCAACTTGATAGCAACAGGCCTTAAAGCAGGGATCGCCTTACACGACCGCAAGCGGTCGGTTTGGGACATTCCATTTCTCGTGTAAAAATCTGTGTTCGATCTGTGTTTCATCTGTGGCTGCATCGCAGTCGCGATTACGGCGGGGCGAACGCCGCCGTCAAACGTCGGCGCGGACCCAACCGTAAGCCGTGTTATCCCGCTGGCCACCCTGCTGCAAATAGGCGGTTTTCAATTTCGACAGCGCGTCGTTGGGAAAGGCGCGGCGCTCCGCCTCAACGTCGATGCCATAGATCCGTGCGGCGTTTAAGCCGAAAATCTTGGCCTTGTCCTCCTGTGTCAGCTTTTCGTAGCCGAATTTGTCGCACAGCTCGTCGGAAATCTGGAACCGCTTGAAGGCGTCGATCACCCATTGCGGAGAGCCCCACCACAGGCAATCGGTCCCCCACAGCACATGGTCGACTCCGTAATTCTTGATGTTCTTGCCGATCAGATGTTGGCACATCACCGGATGCGCGATGGCGAGCGTGCCGAAAGCGGAGCCGATTTCGCAGTAGACGTTTTTCATCTCCGGGTTGCGCTGTTTGATTTTCATCAAGTCGGCATGCCAGGCAAAGTCCCCCGTTTCCGGGTCGAAGTAACCCGGCTCCTTAAATTCTGGTTCAGTCGTCCCATGTTTCATTGCCGAGTGGTAAATGATGAACGTCAAGTCGGGGTGGTCGAGTGCCGCCTTCTCGACGTCCCCCGGATGCGCCATGTGCCCCAGCGTGCGGGACTGCGAGGCGTAGCCCTTATGCACGCTAAAGACTTTGAGTCCGAGTTGCTTTGACCGCTCATAGAACGGGTAGGCCATTTTCTCATCATCCAGCCGAAAGCCGTTGCCAGAGCGTCCCGGATCGGTGTGGCAGTACCACTTCCAACTGTCGATGCCGTACGTCTTTACCTCGCGTTCCATCTGGTCGTACAGTGCCGGAAAATCGGGCGCGTTTTTTGTGCGATCCCAATAGTGGTTCGGGGCGCAGTTCCCCTGGCAGAGCGTTCGCTGACAGCCCGCCAGCGCGTTCAATTCATTCTTCCGCCGCGACATCAGCCAACTCGGCAAAATGCCGCCGCGGCGGTCGCGGCCTTCCAGAATCTTACCGGCGCGACTCTTGTCGATCTCGCGGCCCGGCACCCCCGAGATCACGCCCAAGCTGGTCTCGCTGTCGAAGAAAATCTCTTTGACATAATTGGTAAAGCTATACGCGTCGGCGTCGTCTTTAAGTTGGAAGCCCATGTCGCGGACGAAATCAGCGGAGCGGAACCCCAGGGCGAATCCGTCGGTGAAGTGCGTCTGCACGTCGATGATGAAGTACTCCCCCTTGGGCCACTTCTCCTGAGCTGCGTCCGCTTCGGTCGTTTCGGCCGCTTCAACGTCCCAATAGGGACCGTAAACCATGTTCGCCGCCAGAAACGCGGTGGCCATGCCCATCGATGAACGCAGATAATCACGGCGGCTCATTCCCAACTTCCGCGACTTCTGATCGGCCAATTCGCCGATGAGCCTCTCCCATTGGCGTTGTTGGCCGGTTTGCGGTCGGGGGATGAACTCCTCGTTAGAGACCACCTGCGTGGGGATGGGCGAATCGACCCCTTTGCGACGGTCGCGTTCCCATTTGTGAATCCACATAGCGAGATTTGTCCTTGATAAAGGTGCGGCGCTGCAAAAGTTCACTTTGTCGACGGTCCACGACTGCTATAATAGCCTGCGTGCTCTAATACGTCACGACGGTTCCAGTCAAAAGCAGTGATTATGAAGTCATACCAATTGTTAATCGTCACGTTGCTTAGTGCGTTCCTGGGCATTGCAGTTTGCGGCACGGTCGAATGGGTCTACGCGGCGGACGAGAAATCGGAGGCGGCGCCATCTAGAGCGACGCCCGAGCAGGACTCGGCAATCGGCCGCCAAGTCGCCGATTTTGTCCTGCCCGATGCGCAAGGCAAACAGGTCGGCCTGTCGGATTTCCGCGAGAAGCCGGTCGTAGCGCTGTTTTTCATGGGGACCGCCTGCCCGATCTCGAATTTGTACTTGACCGAATTGGGCAAGTTGCAGGAGGCGTTTGCCGACCAAGGTGTACAAGTCATCGGCATCAACGCCAACGCGGGGACCACGACCGAGGACATTGCCAAACACACGGCCAAGTTCAAGGTCCCGTTTCCCGTATTGCTCGACGACCAACAACGGGTGGCCGACCGACTCGGCGCGACGCGGACCGCCGAAGTCTTCTTGCTCGACCAGCAGCGCGTCGTCCGCTACCACGGTCGTGTGGACGACCGCTTCGGGTATACCTACAAGAATGATAAACCGCGGCGTGAAGATCTCCGTGAAGCGGTGCGCGAGCTTCTCGCCGGCGAGCCGGTCAGTGTGGCGGAAACCAAGCCGTTGGGATGTCTGATTACTCACGCCGAACGAAAGCAGGAAAAAACGCACGTCACTTATGCCAAAGAGGTCTCGCGAATCATCCAGCGCCGCTGCCACGAATGCCATCGCCCCGGCATGATCGGCCCGTTTTCGCTATTGACGTACGACGACGCGGCGAATTGGACGGCGATGATGAAGGAAGTCGTCCTGCAGGGCCGGATGCCCCCCTGGCACGCCGACCCCCGTTACGGGCATTGGTCCAACAACCGCCAGATGCCGCAGGAGGAGATCGACACGTTGATCGCCTGGATCGACGCCGGCGCCCCGTTCGGCGACGCCAAAGACTTGCCGCCCAAGCAGGAATATGCCGAAGGCTGGGCGATCGATGAACCGGATCTGGTATTTGAACTCCCCGAAGAGGTCACCGTTCCTGCCGACGGCGTCGTCCCCTATTTGTATTTTGTCGTCCCCACGAATTTCGAAGAGGACGTCTGGATTCAGGCGGCCGAAGCCCGTCCAGGCAACCGCTCCGTGGTGCACCACATCATCGTGTTTTATCGCAACCCCAAGGAAAAGGATGCCTGGGACCGCGACCACATTTGCGGCACGGCCCCCGGCGATCCGCCGTTGATTCTGCCGCCGGGCGTCGCCAAACGTATCCCGGCCGGTTCGGAGCTAATCTTTCAAATGCACTACACACCCACCGGACGCGTCGAGAAAGATCGCTCGCAGGTCGGACTGGTGTTATACAAAGGAGACGAGCCGCCCAAGGCATTCGCCAAGACCAAGGGCATCATGAACACTCGGTTCAAAATCCCCGCCGGTGAGGCGAGCCACCCCGTTCGCTCGTCCCACACGTTCGACCAGGACGTCGAACTACTGAGCCTGATGCCGCACATGCACCTCCGCGGGAAAGACTTCGAATATCGCCTGACGCTCCCTGACGGGGAGAGCCGTATTCTGTTGTCGGTGCCCCGCTACGATTTCAATTGGCAGAACACCTACCGCTTCGAGACGCCGCTCGCCCTTCCCAAAGGAAGCCGCATCGATTGCTTGGCCCATTTCGACAACTCCGAAGAGAACCCGGCCAATCCCGACGCCACGAAGAACGTACGCTGGGGTGACCAGACGTGGGAAGAGATGATGATCGGCTGGGTCAACTACATGCCGGATGCGCGATCGGCGGCAGACGAATCCGACAGTGAACCCTCCGACGATGACTCGGAGTAATTGGTAGCGCCATCACCAAACACCGCCCGCCCCTCACCCCCGGCCCCTCTCCCTCTGCAACAAATTGCATCTGGTAGAGATTCGATGCTGCAACTTAGC
>CALFYU010000296.1 GCA_937952455.1 uncultured Planctomycetaceae bacterium | reverse complement strand
TACGCTGCAACAGACGAACTTCAACATTCCCCACTGGTTCACCGAGGCATTGGCGGTCCGCAACGAAGGCTATCCCCGCTCGCAGACTTGGAATCAGATGCTTGCCCGCCGCGTCCCCCGCGGTGAGACCAAGAACCTGGATACGATCAATCAGAGTTTCATCAAGCCCGAGACACCCGAAGATTGGCAGATGGCGTATTGCCAGAGCGAAATCTACGCTGAATATATGGTCAAGCTGGGCGGCGAAGCGGCACTGGGAAAAATGCTCGATGCTTATCGCGATAACTTGAGCACGACGGCCGCCATCGAGCGGGTCTTCGGCATCGATCAAGCCACGTTTGAAAAGGGTTACCGCGAATACCTCGACGGGATCGTCGCGACGATCAAACAGCCGGCCGGTGCGGAGGCGGCGCAGCAAGAACCGTTGGCCGAATTGGAAAAAGCGTTTCGAGCGAATCCCGATGACGCCACTGCCCGGGCAAAATATGCCGCCGGATTTCTGGAGGCGGGGCAATTGAAACAGGCCCGCAAGTTTGCCAATTCCGCCATCAAAAAGAATCCCGCCGAACCGCTGGCCGCCGTTGTCCTGGCGCAATTGGAAATCAAAGGAGCCAATCCCGCGCAAGCGATTGAGTACCTAAGCGCCGCCCTCGACGAAGAGCATCCGCACCCCGGCGTGGTGAAATGGTTGGGGCAATTACAACTGCAGACGGAGAACTATGCCGAAGCGGCGCGGATTTACGAGTTGGTCCGCAAGGAGGATGCGGAAAACGTCGAATGGATCAAGGCGCTATCGGTCGCCTATTTGAAGTTGGGCGACACCGAGAAACTCAAGCCACTGTTGAAACAGTTCATCGAATTGGAGTTTGACGAAATCGCACCCCGGAAGAAATTGGCGGCATTGTACATCGCCGAGAAGGACTACGAACAGGGGCTGCATTACGCCAAGACCGCCCTGTATATCGACGTGCTCGACGTCGAAGTGCACCGCCTGCTCGCCGAAGCGTATGTCGGGCTGAAACAATACGACCGGGCGATCGAGGAGTATCAAATCGCCTTGGATCTCAAGCCGGGCGACGCGGAGCTGATGTATGCTTTGGGGGAAACGCAATTCCAAGCGGGGGACAAACCGGCGGCGGAAAAAACGCTGCGGGGCCTGCTGCAGAAGCATCCCAAACACGAGGCGGCCGGCGAACTGCTGCGGCAGTTGTGAGAATCAGATCGCAGAAACGGCCGCGCTCGGGGGGCGAATCCTCCGCGTCGGAGGTGCCCACCCTCAGGTGAGTTGTTATGATTATCCGCGTAGCGTCCCTGTCGTCTCTACTCATCCGGTCGAAAGTTGAGCCTATGCGAATTCTTTTTGCGGTGTTGGCATTACTCCTCCTCCCCCAGGCGGCGCGGGCCGACTTGAAGCCGGCGGAAATCGCGGTCGTGGCGATGCGTGATAGCCGGCAGTCGGTGGAGTTGGCGGAGTATTACGTCGACGCCCGGGGCATTCCTGCGGACCAAATCTGTCTCATCAATTGCACTCCCGGCGAAACCGTTTCCCGAGAGGAATGGGAATCCAAAGTCCGGCCGCAAATACTGGGTTGGATCCTTGACAATCAATTGGAAACCAAGTTGCGATGTCTGGTCACCGTGTGGGACGTGCCGCTGCGAATCGGCAAAGCGGATCCGCAATCGACCGAACTCGTCCAGCGGGTCGCCTATTTGAAAGGGGAACGCGAGAATCGGATCTTCCGCGCACGGACGCTGATGGCGGCTGTCAATGAAATTTTGCCGGCGGCTGAGGGACCGGCGGAGCTGCCGCCCGAAACGGACGATCTCAAAACGATCATCAAAGACCTGGAAGCGGCGTTCGGTACCGTCCGCGAACGACTTCAACCGGTGGCGAATACGCCCGAAGGACGTCAGGCCACGGCGCGATTGACCAACATTTTCGCCGCCAGCGGAGGTCTCGTGAACGTGATGCGGAACTTGCAAACGCAAGTGCAACAGCAGCCCGATAACGAGGCGCTCAAAAATTCGCTCGCCACCACGGCCGGTCAGATCACCGGCCTCCGCGAAGGTCGCGCCGCAATCGAACGTCTCCCAGACGGCATCGACGCCGATGAAGCCATGCTCTCAGTGGTGGAAAAAAGTGACGGCCTGTTGGGATCACTGGCCTGGATCGACGGGCAACTGATGTTGTTGGAGAAAAACGAAACGTACTCCAGCTTCGACAGCGAGTTGTCGCTGCTGTATTGGCCGACTTATTCACTGGGACGTTGGCAGTCGAATGTGCTCCATTATCAGTACGACAATTCCTACACGCGGCAACTGCGGGCCACCTTGATGGTCTCGCGGATCGAAGCGCCGACGTTTGAACTTTCCAAAAAACTGATCGACACCGCGATCGCCGTCGAGAAAAAGGGCCTGGAGGGCAAGTTCTACCTCGACTCGCGGGGAAAGGGAAAACTCGGCGAAACAGGGCCCCGCGGCTCGACCAAGGATTTCGACTCACAACTCGTCAATCTCGCAGCATTCCTCCGCAAGGAAACCGACGTGACCGTCGTGCTGGACGAAGTCGACGACGTCTTTCAGCCGGGGGACTGCCCGCTGGCGGCGCTGTATTGCGGGTGGTATTCGTTGGCCAACTATATCGATGCTTTTGAGTGGCAACCCGGCGCCGTCGGATATCACCTTGCCAGCAGCGAGGCCTCGACGCTCCGCAAACCGACCAGCAAGGTGTGGTGCAAACGGATGCTGGAGGACGGCGTCTGTGCCACAATCGGTCCCGTCGAGGAACCCTATTTGAACGCCTTTCCGCGACCCAACGAGTTCTTTATCTTGCTGCTGTCCGGCAAGCACACGCTGGTGGAATGCTACTATCGCAGCAAGCCCTACAATTCATGGGTGATGGTGCTGGTGGGCGACCCGCTGTATAACCCGTATAAGGCCGATCCCAAGTTCGCCGGCAAACCGATGCCGCCGGCGCTGGAGCAATTGATCAACGGCCCCCCCGCCATGCCGGTACCGTGATCAAAGATCGCGCATTGGGTGCCGCTGGCGGCTTGTCCGCCAGTGGAGAAGATCAACGCCGTTCCTGGAAACGCGCCCGCAGCGCCTCCGGCGACGCCGTGCCGGTCACGCCGATTAGCTGCACGGTTATCGAGGCGACCAGACAGCCGATCTCGGCCGCTTCCACCGCCGTCGCCCCGGCGGCCAGCGACGAAACGATGCCGGCCGTCGTACTATCCCCAGCGCCCACAATATCGATCTCGCCCGTCACGGGCACCGTGGGAATGTGCGTCGTTTGATCCGCGTCACAGTACAAAATGCCTGCTTCACCAAGTGTCGTGTACACCGGCCGGCCGATCGTACGGCAAAGCTTTTTCCCAGCAGCGGCTATGGCGTCGCGGTCGGTCGCACGCTGCGACGAAACGCCGATCGATTTGAGCAGTTCCACGTTGTTCGGCTTGGTCGTCACGTTTCTGTACAGGCGAATCTGCGATCTGCTGTCGGCAAATATCAACTTTTCGGGGTGCGCGCTGCCAAGTTGCGCGATGTGCTCGCGCACCGTATCGGTTACCACGCCGTTGTTGCGTTCATCCACCTGATCCATGACAACCAGCGCGTCCACCTCGCCGAAAACCGTGTCAATGTGCGCGATGACCTGCCGGTCGAGCTCCTCACCTTGGGGACCGCGATTCTTGATATCGATCCGGTTCAGCTCCGCAGCCGGGCCGTCCGGCTGTGAGAGCATCGGCTTCGTATAGGTGGGAGTCATCCGCGCCGCCGATTGCAGGACGTGATCACAACCGACGTGAATGTCGCCCAAGGCCCGCAATAGTTCGTACGCCCCGCCGTCGTATCCGATTACTGAAACTGCTTCGAGCCGTCCTACGCCGAGCGCCGCCAGGTTATTCAGTACCGTTCCCGCCGCACCGGGGTAACAGCGGTCCCGGACGACCTGATAGGCATCCAAGCCCGTTTCGACCGACTTTTCCGTCAAATTGGCGTCGAGGTCCAAATAGCGATCGAGGAACAAGTCACCTACGACGGCAATCGAGAGCGAGGAAAACTTGCCGAGAACGTCTTCGAATTTGGCGGGAGTGAGTTGCATGGGCGGCGGCCGGTAAGACGGCGAAGGCTTAAAACGGGGGGAGCCACTGGCGGCTTGTCCGCCAGTGCCGCACGTTTGAGTCTGCAATTCACTGGCGGACAAGCCGCCAGTGGCACCCGTTGGTTAGCAGGGCGATTCAACGGAAATCCCCCATTTAAGCAAACGCGGGCCGCTATGTCACGCTCACGAACACGGCCCCGCCTTCGGTTTTCACCTCGTAGGTCGGCACCGGTTCAAAAGCGGGCATGCACAAGGCGGCACCGGTCGTCACGTCAAAGCGGGCACCGTGGCGGGGGCAGGTGATTTCGTTCCCCTCCAGCGGACCGTCGGTGAGCGGCTGACCGTCGTGCGTGCAGACATCTTCGATGCAATAGAAATCGTCGCCGATTCTGAGCACCAACACCGGAATATCATCGACGACCGTCGCCAGCCGCCCGCTGGGGGGAATCTCCTCGATGGCCGCTACACGATGAAATTCTGACATTTGGATCAACTCTGCAAATGCGCAATCGCGCGTGTCTCATGGACCGCATAATCCGGCGGCTGATGCCGACGGCTTGCCGATACGGAAGTTCGCGTTTAGAGCCGGCCGATGCCCAGTTTTTTCTCGACCGCTTGGCTGAGCGTTTCGCGGACCATTTCCATCGGAATCCGGTCGTATACGCCGTGGAAAAACCCTTCGACGATCATGTGCATCGCCTCGTGCTCGGTCATGCCGCGACACATGCTGTAAAAGATTTGCTCTTCATCGACCCGCCCCGCGGTTGCGCCGTGCGTGCAGCGCACATCGTCGGCTTCAATTTCCAGACCGGGAATCGCATCCGCCCGGCAGGTCGGCGTGAGGATCAGGCTGTCGTTCCGTTGGTAACCATCGGTCTGTTGCGCTTCCTTCTCAACCCGGATCATCCCCCGCCAAATCACGCGCGAACGATCGCGGAGCACGTCTTTGTAGAGCAGGTCGCTGTGCGTGTGCGGCGCTTCGTGGGCCTGTTTCGTGTAATACGACAGGACCTGCCGGTCGGTGGCGAAGGTCACGCCGTTGACCTCGGCGCTGGCGCCGGTTCCCTGGAGAACCACATCCTGATGCACGTGGGCCAATTTGGCGCCCAACGCGGCGACCGTCCATTGCAGCGCCCCGCTCTGCTCGACCAGGCCCCCCTGATGGGCAAAGTGATAGGTCTTTTGATTCCAGTTTTGCAATTGCACGTACCGCAAATTAGCCCGTGCGCCGACGATCAACTCGACCGCCCCGATGTGCAGTCCCGGAGCGTCCTGCTTGGCCGAGGCGGTCTCTTCCAGCAGCGTGGCCGAGGCCCCCTCTTCCAGGATGATCAGCGTGTGGCTCAATTCGGCGGCGCCGGCGGCGGACAAGCCGATCAGGCTGTGCAGCGGTTCTTCCAGGTTGACATTCCGAGGCACGTAGAGGACCGTTCCTCCCGTCCAAAACGCCGCATGTAGAGCGGAGAACCGATCCGTCTCCGGATGAACCGCACGGGTCATCAAATGGGGTTCGAGGATGTCACGGTGCTCGTGTACCAATTCGGAGAGATTGCCGAAGATCACACCCCGCTCGGCCAATGACTCATTCGCACGCGATGCGGTCGCGGTTCCGTCGACGTGCGCCACGTCGCCGGCGTAGGTCGCCCGGTCGTGCATCAACGTTTCAAACTCGGCCGCCGAATCAGCCGTCGGCTGCAGCGAGAAGGCTGCCGGATTGAAGCCGCGAATGTCGACCCGCTTCCACTCCTCCGGATCGAGTTCCTCTTGCGACTTCTGCAGATACAGCTCAAACGCCC
>CALFYU010000295.1 GCA_937952455.1 uncultured Planctomycetaceae bacterium | reverse complement strand
CTACGCCATGGTCGGCTTCCTCAAGGGCCGCAAGACGGCCAGCGAAGCGGCCTTGAAATACGTCGTTTACGGCGGCGGTGCGGCCGGGGTCATGCTTTACGGCATCAGCCTGCTGTGCGGAATTTTGGGGACTGCTTATCTGCCGGACATGGCCGGCCAATTGGCGAAACTGGCGGCCGATCCCTCCCTGATGACCGGTGCTGCCATCACCACGCTGACCGTGGCGGTGGTGATGATTCTGGTCGGCATCGCATTCAAACTGTCGCTGTTTCCGTTCCACTTTTGGTGCCCTGACGCGTTCGAAGGGGCTTCGGCGGAGGTCGCCGGATTTCTGTCCGTCGCCTCCAAGGCGGGGGCCTTTGCCTTGTTGGTACGGTTCTGCTTGGCGCTCTCGGCAGAAACGGCCGACACTCCCGAAGCTCTGACGCATTTCAATATGCAGATCGGCGTCGTGCTGGGTGTGATTGCGGCGGTGACTGCGACGTTCGGTAACCTGGCCGCCTACAGTCAAACCAATATGAAGCGGCTGCTGGCGTATTCTACGATCGCCCACGCCGGGTATATGTTGATGGCCGTCTCGGCAATGATGGTGTTTCTCAACGCCCCCGACGATTCGGCGTCCTACGCCAACGCGGGGCGCGCGGTCGAGGGATTGCTGTACTATCTAGTGGTCTATCTTCTGATGAACCTGGGCGCATTCGGCATCGTGGCCCTGATCCGCAACGAAATCTACAGCGAAGAAATCGCCGATTACGCCGGGCTGTGGAAGACCTCGCCCATGCTGGCCGTCGGCATGCTGATCTGCCTGTTCAGTCTCGTTGGGATTCCTCCCACCGGCGGGTTCTTCGGAAAGTTCGCCATCTTTGCCGCCCTATTCGACGCCGCCAAGTATCAGCCGGTTTTGTATGCCGTTTTTATTCTCGGCGTGCTCAATACGGTGTTCAGCCTGTTTTATTACGTCAACGTCCTACGCGTGATGTGGATCGCCGAACCGGAGGACTCGGCACGGATCGCCGCCGTCCCGCTGATCTCCAAGTCGGGCGCCTATGTCGCCGTCCTGGCAATCTGCATCTTGGTGACCGGCACAATCTTCATCGCGCCGGTCTCCGATGTGGCGGGGCAGGTCTCCACAATGTTACTCTCTGGGATCGCTCCCTAAGTTCCACGGATGTCCAGAACGCGAAACCGATCCTGAACCGACATGTCAGAACAACAACAAAACGAGCGGCTGAACGAGGTCCTGGTCCGCATTCTCCGCGGGCTGCTGCAGTATACCGGTGAGTGCTGGCCCTGGAGCAGCGCGGCGAATGGGGACGAACATGTTGCCGTCATGCGTCTGGTCGACGAGCAACAGGAACAGATCCGCGAGCTTTCCGAATTGCTCAATGAGCGCGGCGCGCTGATCGACTTCGGCACTTATCCGACCGAATACACGGACCTGAACTACGTCAGCTTGGATTACATGCTGGATGAGTTGATCCGGGAGCAACAAGCCTTGATCGCGGATCTCAAGCAGGCGATCACCGACTGCGCGTCCGATCCGGAGGGGCAGGAACTGCTGACGGAAATTGAGCCGCAGGCCCAACAACACCTCGATACGTTAAAGGAACTTGCCGCCGCGCGGACCGCGGACAGTTCCACATAACGCCCATGTCGCTCATCGACACGCACGCGCATTTGGACGAAGAGGCCTTCGAGCCGGACCGCGACGAGATTGTGGCACGGGCCACAGAAGCAGGCGTCGAAGCGATCTTCACCATCGGGCTGACGCTGGCCACCAGCCGCGCCGCTGTGGAACTGGCCGAAAAATATCCCAGCGTCTACGCGGTCGTCGGCATCCAGCCGAACTACGTCCACGAAGCGGCTCCGGGCGATTGGGAAGCGATCCAAAAACTGGCCGACCATCCGCGAGTTGTCGGCATCGGCGAGACCGGTTTGGACCGCTATTGGGATTATGCCCCCTTTGACCTGCAAGTGGAGCACTTTCAACGGCACATGCAGTTCGCCCGAGAAAAGCAACTACCATTCGTGGTCCATTGCCGTGAGGCAGCGGGAGAGGTTCTAGAACAACTGAGAATCGCCGCCGCCGACGGCCCCTTGGTGGGGGTGATGCATTCCTATTGTGATGACTTGGAAACGGCCCGGGCTTGCCTCGAATTGGGGATGCACATTTCGTTTTCCGGGATGGTGACTTTCAAGAAAGCGGCCGACCTGCGAGACTTGGCGAAAAATATTCCCCTCGACCGCATTCTGGTGGAGACCGACGCCCCGTATCTGGCCCCCACGCCCAGGCGAGGCAAACGCAACGAACCGAGCTACGTCCGCTACACGGCAGCCTGCCTGGCGGAGGTGCACGGCATGTCCCCCGAAGAATTCGGCGAACAGACGACCCGCAACGCGTGTCAACTCTTCGGGCTGAAGCCCGTTTAGTGGCCAGCGGTCGGTGACCAGTGGCCAGAACAAGCAAGGAGATGTTGGGTGGCCCAGCCAGAAATGGCGGGGTCGCGAAGCGACAAGAAGCTGCGCCATGTGCCCGACGGCACCCAACCGCTACGCGGTCGGGCCACCCCTTGGAATAGTTGCCTTTTGATCTGACATTTATCGTTGGAGACAGCAATACCGTTGTTTCTGACCACCGGCCACTAACCACTGGCCACTTTTTACCC
>CALFYU010000294.1 GCA_937952455.1 uncultured Planctomycetaceae bacterium | reverse complement strand
CGGCGATCGCGACGATATCTCCGTCCGCGACCGCTTTGCGGGCGATCACCGATCCCTGGTACCGCATCCCAATCGAACCAATGCGGGCCCGCTCAATCGGAGATCGCGGTTTGGCGTTCGCTTCCGCGGCGGCGGTGAAGGTATACGGCACGAACAATCCCGTCCCCACGGCGGCGGATGTTCGTAAAAAGTCGCGGCGTGACGCTTGCATGAACCTATCCTGTGAACGGCACGGATCCTGGCAAATCGGTGACTGCCATGATAGCAAAATTCCAGCAGCAGGTTTACCGGTGTTGTGCGACGGACGTGCCTGCCGGCTTGCGTCAAGCGTGACGCGCCCCTCACCCCCGGCCCCTCTCCCAGCGGGAGAGGGGGGAAGCAAACGGATGCGGCCTGAGCACACTATCTCCCTCTCCCTCTGGGAGAGGGCCGGGGTGAGGGTGTTCGCGCTATGACTTGCGCTCCAAAACGAAACCTCGCTCCCCCATACCCCGGAGCAAGCTCACTGCGGGCTGAGCACCGTCTGGCGTTGAAATGTCTCGGCCGCCGTTTCCTCTTCGGCAAACGACGACACGATGTCGGCGGTCACAGCCGCCGCTCCGGCTGACATCGCGGCCAACAGGCTCATGTCGCACAAGCGATTCAACTCGCGGGGCACACCCCCGCTCAACTCGTGCAGCCGATCGAGTGCCGAATCGGTGAACAGCGGTTCGCGGCGCCCGGCGCGGGTCAGCAAACTGATGACATAGTCACGTGATTCGTCGTGATTGAAGGCCGGCACGTCGATCGTCAGGTCCACCAGAGGCCGGAACAACTCACAACACTCGCGGACTGAGTGTTGACGAACGGCCGCCACGATCGTCGTCCAGGCTGGCGCTTGCGTGTTCAGATGCACCAGCCGTGCCACCGCTTTTTGACAATCACGGTCGGCCCATTCGAAGTGATCGAAGACCAGTAACGTCTGCGCCCGGGCCAGCTGATTGCCGATCAGCGTCTCTTCAATCTTGCGCCACAGCATCGCCGGCGTTTCGTCCGATCGTGGGTTGAGCCGCAGTTTGGCGGCGAGTTCCCAGACGACTTCGTTCCCGCTGCGTCCGGCGACGTTCACATCTACGACTTCGGTCTGTGCCTGCGCGGCGGAGCGCTGCAGCACCGAGAGCAACATCGTCTTTCCCGTCCCGGCGGCGCCGATCAGCAATCCGAGCCGGCGGTGTTGTTCGACCAGGAACAACAACCGGGCCAACGCCTCTTCGTGCGAGGGTCCCTCATAGAACCAACGGCGATCGACTGTGGATTGAAAGGGGATGTCCACCAACCCCCAGTGTCGGGCGTACATGAATGCGGGCCTTTTGGTACGGTTTTAAGACGGCAGTTTCCGCGCCGCGGCCGGCGCGCGTCTTATTCGTTACAATCGGCATCTGCCGATCCCCGACATGACATCCCGCAACTAAAAATCGTGCGATCGACGTGATCACGGGCAAAAATGGGTCCGGCGGCCCGCCTCACGATCGATTTGAGCGGCCAACTGGTTGATTGAAGCAACCGCGGATCGCGTCTGGGCCGCTCACGAGAACGCAACCTCGACGTGACGCTTGTCGCCGGCGGCTTGCCGGCCAATGCCCAGCGTGCGATCGGGACGTGCGACGCCCGATCTCGCAGCGGTGCGTGATGATTTATTCTTCGGCCTTGCGTGGGCCGAATAGTCCCGGGAGACGTTTCATCCAGAACGCCGGTGACGCAGCCACGCTCATTCGCGGCAGGTACAGCCGAGACAAAAAGCCAATCGCCCGCTCGCGCCGGCGGTCGATGCGGTCCAAATATCCCGGGAAGATCGCCGTCTCGACCAGCCGGTCCATCATACCCAGCGGCGGCCAGTGCGGCTGCCAGGATTGAACCGCCTGATCAACTTCGGCCGGGAGGCAGCCGTCGAAATACCGCCGCACATACCGCAGCGCATAATAACAGGGACCGGTCAGGTCCAATTGCTGGGCGCGGGTGCGCAACTTTTCCCAAAATCCTTCGGTCGCCGAAAACTCCTTGAGCATGCCCCTCAAATCGGCCAGGTCTCGTAGACCCTTGGAAAAATCGCCGTTGCGAAACAGGTGTGTCGCTGCGTGAAGAAACATGTCTGCCGGGCACAATACCAGGAATTGTTCATTCCCTTCCGCGTAGGAAACCGCCTCGTCGAACAGTAATTCCGGCCGCACGTTGAGTCGATCGGTGCGGGGGAGGATCGTGTGGTGCACGTCCAGGGACGTGCCGCGGCGGCGGTGCGTCATGGGGGGCAGTTCGTGCAGCCATTGGCGATAATACTGCTCATCGAGCGGGCTGTCTTCGTTGGCGATCCAGCCCCACCGGTGGAGCTGTTGCTCGGCAGCGGGCAATTGGTGGCGGGGGAGCAGTATGTCGACGTCGGTAATGACGCGTCCACGCGAGAAGCGACAGCCCGCGAGCAGATAGGCGGCCCCCTTGAGAAACACGACCGGTGTTTCCAGTTCCGACAGCGCGCGTTCGACGCGATTGACTTCCCACAAGGCGATCCGTTCGTGTTGAATGGCGACGGTCTCGGCGGCTTTGAGATGCGGCCGGGCACCGGTGGGGATCTTGTCCAGGATTTGCAGTTCGGCCGCCCGAACCGCCAGACTGGAGAGCAAACTCGTCAGCCGTGCCGCCCGCAGTAACACGTCCCACTCGGCGGGGGATCGTTCGGCCATTTCCGCAGGATTTCGCACGGCCCCCAACAGCAGTTCGCGAATCCGCTTTCCGGAGTCGGCGATCTTCACGGGGGCTTCGGAGGGCACCGCGCCGGACGGGCGGCAGGTGACGGTTGGCGTCTGTGTCGCGGGCACGTTGATCGCTGGTTTTTCGTATTCGATGCCGGTTTGTTCATTGACGGCCGTTACGGCGTCGTGCAGGTCGCTGTACGTCAGTTCATAGCAATCGCAGGCATCGATCAACCGCGCCAACGCCGCAAATCCCTCGGTCCCCAACACGCTGTAATTGAACGAGTCGGCGGCGGCATAGACCAAAGCCCGCGGCTGGGAGATCGGCGTCAGTTCCGTTGCCGCTCCCGCGCGGTAGGCGGGAAAAATCAGCCAACGCGCCTGCACGGTTTCTGCGGCGCGTCGAATACTGTCTTCACTGGGCAGACAGTGTGCCACGGTGCCCTTGGGCGTGCCGGGCCAGCTGGGTCCGATGACGGCTTCCGGTGCGAATTGTTTGATCACCTCGATCGAGGCGTCCTTCAGGCCGATCGGCCGCGTGGCCGGGACGACGCGTCCGTCCTCCCACTGCAAAATCGCCACCTCATCCGACAACAGCCGCCAGCCGCGATGGGCCAACGCCGCGCAGAACGTACTCTTCCCCGATCCGGGCAGTGCCGGCATGATGAGCGCCCTTCCACCCCGTTCGACGACCGCCGCGTGCAAGATCAAGTTCGTATTCGGTTGATGGAACACGCAAAGGTTGAGCGTCCATTCCAACAGCGGCACGGCAATGCTCCGCGGTTCGGAGGGATAAATCACGCGACCGTCGGCGATGATGCAGACGCGACGATTTAACAGGCCCCGTGGGAGGACGACGACTTCGTGGTCGGCAAAGTCGTTTTCGTCGGCGACCGGGAACCCGGCATACAGAAAAGCGATCTGGTCGGCAACCTCCTCCAGCGGCGTGCGCAGGCGGACGATAAAGGGTCCCACCCGCCAACACAGTCCGTCACCGGCCGTCCGTTGGCGCAACTGCGCTGTCGAGAGATCGCTTAGCTTCACGTAACCGGCTCAATCAGCCCCAATTGGTCGAACTCATCCAGGAGTTGCTTGACCTGGCCAGCCAAGCTGTCATCGTGCGGATGACCGAGAGAGATGGTAACGGACTGCACGATTTCCTCGAAGGTCAAACTGGCGTGTTCCAGTTCTTTGAGGATCACAGCAGCCGGGGCACTCAAGACGTGCGTATCGCCCGAGGCACTGTGAAACAGTATGGTTTCACTGTCGTCCCAATTGCGCCATTGAAACGTCCCCAAGCGTGAAGCGGTCCACAGTTGACGAGGCTGTGTCATGGGGAACTAAAAGTTGGCCGATGCAGGCAGAAAAAAGTGGTAGGCCCGTCGAGCTGCCATGACTATTACCACTGCGTCGTTTGCTCTTCGTCGTGGTCGCGGGCTTCTTGTTGCGTATGCCAGGTCCCATTCACCGACTCTTTTTGCCCGTTCACGATCGTATAGCTGTTGTAGCCGTATGAGCCGTCGGTCATTTGGGCATGGGCGGGGCGGGCGTGCAGCGTCACGATCGCCGGGACAAGCAGTGCTCCGCGCTTCAGCAATTGCCGCCGTTTCGACCGGTGAGCTTCCTCTTGTGTGACGTCCGGTTTTTGGTTTTCGTCGCTGTTGCTGCTCATGGGAATTATCACCTTCTCACGCGGCCCGTCATGCAGTATTGCCGCAAAATCATCGGTATACCTGCACGAAAACTGCCCGCAGACCTGTCAATTTTGCCCCGAAAATCCTACTTAAGTCCTTGAAATTATCATGGACGACTCACGCCGTGTCAACAAATTATCCCTTGGTAGTCTCGAAAAGTGAGGGAATAGAGGAAAACCCTCAGATGACCGGCGTTCACAACGGATCACGTCATCATCTTGCCGCGCAGCCGAGGCCGACACAATCCCGATAATCGGAATTCTCACCGATTTTTCATAGGAATTGTGCGCCCTCCCCGTCCGCTGGCTGTGTCGTCCATTTCTATTGCTACGATGGGCGAGAAAGCGCTCGCGCTTGAGTTGTGGCTTCCCCCCGATATGATGCAAAGATAGCAAGAAAACCGCCGCCGGAACCATGACGGTGACCGGCGGGGCGGACCTCGGGGACGTCCGCTGCGGATGGCTCGCAAATCCAATCCCCCCAACCAATTAACGTGGAACGTCACCCATGACGGGATCGATTCCGGCC
>CALFYU010000293.1 GCA_937952455.1 uncultured Planctomycetaceae bacterium | reverse complement strand
GACAGTGGGATAAAATCCTGGAGTTAATGGGTAAGCTAAAGAAATACCCGCTTTACTGGCGGGAGGGCGTAATGGATTCAGTCATCAGTCAAGCGTTTGGGGCGGGAAGATTTTCCAAGATATTGATAACGCCCGACAGAGCATTGGGCGCAGCGCTTGATAGAGGCATGATTGACCCTTCAAACCCTCGGGCTGGATCAATTCATCCTAGTGGAAGGATGCCGGTTTCAATTGCCGATGTTGCCGGGTTTCAGCCTCCAGCTTTTGACGTTATTGACAATCTCAGCGGCAAAGGAAAAAAACCAAATCACCAAAGGTCGATGCAGACGGGAGCCGCCGAAGATATTCGGGAAGCGTCATCAATATTGCGGCAAGCAGCGGATAAAATTGAAAACGTTGAGGGTAATCAGCCCCAGCGGCGTGATGGTTTTCAAGGATCGGGACGGTTTGGCGTTTCAGCCCTATAAGTCGGCATATTCTTATTGTTATACCCTTTTCTTTTTCAGGCTTCTCCCAGTCTCCCATTGATCCATAATCGTTGCAATGTTTCAATTTCCCGATCCAACTCAGCGCTAATCGGTACATCCTGATTTTGCATATTGTCTATCATCTTCCAGTCAATCTTGGTTTCTACCCTTTTCAATCCCCGACAGTCTGGAAACTGCTCACAACCCAAAAACGGTTTTAATGAGCCACGCTTAAATCTAACAATCATACCATGACCACATTGTGGGCATTGACTACTATTAACCTCTCCTGCCAGATATTCTGATATTGCATCTCGTTTCACATATTCAAGGTTTCTTATTCCCCGACAATAAGGATAACGCTTGCAACTAAAGAAACCATCAACTGGGCGCTCCTTGGAAAACCTAATAACCATATCACCTCGACATTGTGGGCACCTGGTACACCTTTCCAATGTACCATATTCTTGTTTTATCATTCTTTGTTTGTTGTGTATTGTTTCTTCATTGGCTAGTCTCATTATTGGATCATTCTTCATCATTTAACCTCCAGTCTAAAAGTGAAAAACTCAAATTGAATCTAGCGACCAAAACTGCCAGAGCAGAGAGAGAGAAGGAATGAGGGAAACGACCCCTGCGCAATAGATCAATTGTTAATCTTGTAGCGCAAAGGTCATAACCATGTCTGCCGTCGCTTCGATCGGTCAGTCAGTCGGTCACGTCACAAAACTTCAATGCTTATTAGCACGCTGCCCAATGCAGTTGCGGTCTTTTGTGATACCCCCTAACCTCGCAGGTTTAGTACGTCGTCACCACCTGCCGTGGCGTTTAACATCATCTCTGCTTCCCAAGAGTTGTTGACCCGGGTTGGCGCATTACCAATGCCAAGGTAATAGTGATGGACCAATGCTGTTTTAATTTCTAACGCAGGTGAAACCGGTCAACTACTCCTGCGATTCATTGTCTGCCGCAACTTGAAGGGGTGACTATGGTAAACCCTTGGACAATCCGTTGTCTCGGTTCAATTGTCTTGTGGGATTGCTTTGCAGGAATTGCCAAAAAAATAGCACCCGGTGGTCAATCGGGTGCCTTGGGCTACCTGTTTCTTGGGGCAGGTAAAATTTCGTTGGTCCCCAAGAAACGCCCACGACCACTATATTATACTCCAACGCCCAGAAAAAACCTCTAAGAAGTCTGAAAAAATCTTAGGAACAGATAAGAGCATTAGGCAACCACAAATGTAGAAGCCTGTTCGATATCAAAGGGGATGCCATCTAACCCAAAGAATGCGCCTGCCCAGGCTCTAGCAATGAGTCCGCCCTTTATCTGTGCCTCATACTGCTGCCATCCTGGGATTTCATCAATGGGCCAGACCCAGACCATATTTACCATTGCCGGAAAAAGGAGAATACGGTTTGCCCAAGCAAAGCGCAGGTCAATCGGTATGCCGCAATCTGCAAGGTTTCTGGCGCTGTATAGTAGTGGCTCTAGGGCATCAGGGCTGTGATCCCACAGCATGACGTGGCTGCTTACGGGGTAAAGATCATCGGCTTCACGGTAAGCATAAAGAGATAGTAAGTGCTTTTTGGGTACCCAGGAAGCCCGAAAGGAAGACGGCAAAGCGGGGGCATCGCGCACGCACCTCCGTTCTCCGGGTATACCTTGGTAACAATCATCAGTTGCGTCTATGCGGCGATTCAGCAAGTCCCCATGAAACACGTCAACCGTATAGTTCTCAAAGTATGTGCTGGTCATTCTTAGTTGCCTCCTATTTGGAAGAGTCTTTACGGCAACCCCACGATTGCCATATACATACTGGGCGTCAACTCGTAAAAATTGTCAATACCCTATGTTAGAAAAACTTCTAGGAACAGTTAGTTCGGCAAAATGATATACTCCCAGGCATGCCGGCGACGGCTCTTGAATAACGTATAGTAGTACCGCCGACGGTAGACCTTAAACCTGTTCGAGCGCTCAAACAGTCGCATCGTCAATCCGCAAATGTTGACGGTCATCACGAAATGGTGAGAACAGGAATATAGACGGTCTGCTAATTCCTCGAAATGCGATTTGCCAAACCGGATGGAATAGTATGGACTGTAATGGTCCTCGAAAAAATAACCCGGATCAAGAAAGCAGCAAACCCCATCACCTGGAGCATCTAGCAAATCGTAATACTGGCCCTCGGAAATCTGTACCCCTTGCATCACTTCACGCGCTTGATCCATCCGCGCCCTTGTCTTGCTTTTGAGATTATTGAAGCTCGCATTAAAACTGGCAATATTTGCGCGCTGCCGCAACAGAATGCCACCAACAACAAACATGCGGCAAAATGCCATGCAAACCGGACAACCTGTATCGCGCCAAATCCATTTGCGCCTTTCCCATTCGCGCCGAATTGCTGCCTCACTTGCAGACCGCGCCCATTCGCAAAGGGTATCGAGCTTTTCAATGAATTCTGGGTCATCCCTCATGGACTTGTGAAACCGGACCACGTCCGAATCAAGGTCATTGATCCATCGTCGCTTGTCCCGGGGGACGCGCCACAAAATGGACGCGCCCCCGGCGAAACAATCGCGCCACTCCGAGTAATCACCGGCAAGGGAAAGAATGTCCCGTGATGCTCGGAATTTGCTACCGGGGTAGTGAAGTAGCATCTATGCTGCCGTCCTTGACTTGGACGGATTAAGGTCTGCGCGCCATTTCGTCACGCGCTTGTCCACCTTGCCCAATTCTCCCCGAATTTGGGCAACCAATCGGTTAATATCCGAGAGTCGGTTTTCGTCACCTTCGTCTGGGACTTCATCCGGCATCAGCGCCAACATCCGATCCGTCAAGCGCCGATGAAAAACGGATAAATCTTTAACGGTTTGATCCACCGTCCAAACCGGATCACCCTTGCCATTGCGAGCGCCCGTCCCGTTGGTTTCCTTTTTCAGTTGCGCCGCATAACTCGGATAGCAGCGCGCCAACATTTCCGAGTATTGCAGGGTTTTGGATTCTGCTTCGGAAATCTTCTCCGCAACTTTTCGGAGATGCTTTGCCGTGGATTCCGTGATGCCAATGGACTTTAGGAATCCTTTCCACGTCTGCCCCTTGCGCTTGGAGCATTGCGGACGCGCCAACAAAAGCGCCCGTCCCTGCAACCATGAAAGACGACCTTTGCCCCGGTCAAACTGTCCGACTTGATCGCGCAGACCATTGAAAAAGTCTGCATAGGTCTTGACGGGTTGACCAGATTTCGGAGGATTGATTGTGTTTGGGGTTGTCATATTGACTCCCCATTTCTGACGACGATAAGACGAGCAGTCTTGACAACGTTGATCCAGTCATCTGGCGTTTGTTGACAACTAGGACACATGTTTTCTCCCCCTGCATCTGACCATCCGGCAGACTGTAGAATGCTCTCTACATCTTCGGGACGGAATTCGTCGGCATCACCCCACACCTGGGTTCCGCAATGTGGGCACGATGCGATGTGATAAGTATCGACTTGCATAGCACGTCCTTTCTGCGCCTCAATAGGCGCACAAGGGTTTCTGCATGGTAAGTGACGTTCACTGACCACCATTGGAAAAGCGCAGACCTTGCCTAGGTCTTGGTCCTTGCGTTTTCGTTGTCAGTTAATTTTGCGGAAATAATTAGGGTGAATGAATTGCGCCCGTCCGCATCGGGTTGAGTTTTTCCCGGCAATTGCTGCCGGTTTGCCGAATCGTTGTATCAGGTTGTTTCGGCAATTGCGTCATGCTCACGAATGTACCAGAGAATCAGAAATTTGTCAAGCATAAAACCGGGAAAAGTCTAAAAACCTTAGGCGAAAAAGCATTTCTGATTAGCGCGCATTAACGCAAATCAAAATGAGGGTATGAAACCACCACCCACCTGCGCCCGATTTGTCATATATTGAGCTAGGTGGGTGGCAAATACTTCTAAATTGGACTGGAATTAGAACCGATTGCCGACGTAAATGCCCGCCAAAATTGCGCCAAAACATCCGCCAAACTCTCTTTTGGAAGTCTAGTATTGACAAGGGTTTATGAGCGAAAAGTTTATTTCGAGTCCAGTATCGCCCAATTCTTCTTGTTCGTTCCATTTTTTTGCAAATCCCGCCGGGCTTGAAATCGCGAGTTAACCGTTGCGACGGCTTCCCCTGTCGCCTGCGTCCTGCCACAATGCACCGATCAATGTGGCTTTGACACAGGAGCATCTTCGCATGCCTGAATCTTCACCGAATCAAACACATACCAACATCACCCGTCGCGGCTTCATGGCCGGGACGATCGGGGCGATGGCGACGGGGCAGTTGGTTCTCAATGAGAGCATGGCCTCGATATTACATGGCGTGGTCATCGATACCTTCGACCGGCCGGACTCGCTTTATCATGGCGATGGGTGGGAAACGCTCAATCCCGGCTACTGGTCCATCAAGGACGGCGCCCTGCATCGGCGACTTCGGAATGTCGGTGATCGCGCACGGCGGACCGGGTTTCCTTATCACTATGAGACGCATCAGGAAACAACCATGCCCGTCGAGTACGATCCGTCACTGCCCGCGGGGATCCTCTGGCGGCGCGATTGGAAGCTGGCCAACGGCTACGTGATCGCCGCGACGTTTACGATTGGGGATGACCGCGTCGAGCCCCGACCGAGCGATGACCCCAACTGGAACATGTATACGCCCGGCTACGGCATGATGGGTGTTGCATTCGGCGGGAAAGAACTCCACGAGGGATTTGGCATTGATAGTGGGAAGGGGAGCACTGCATTCCTGGCAGTCTATCGCGATGACGGAACATTCGGAATCGTCCGGCACGGCGCGACTGACAAACCGATCAGCGAAATTAAGAAACTCGCAAGACCACTTCAGGTCAGTGAGCACGTACAAATCTCTGTTGAGGTACACCACGCTCCAGGCGATTCACAGGCCAGGATCGAAGCTCGGCTCAAAACCGATGACGAAACGCTTGAAATTCGACACGCCATTAAAGCTGAAGACCGGCCCAACATGACGGAGGGCTACTTCGGAATCGTCGGGCGCGGATTGTTCGACTTTGCCGTGAACCGCGTGGGGCTGATTCCGTTTGAGAATCAGCCGCTTGAGACGCCGATCAACGACTGTCAAGTCTGTTACGCGCTCGGCGATTCGTTGCGCGAAGTGGACGGTGAATGGCGCGTGACATTCATCGGGATGTTTCGCAGTGACGGTGATCTGGCGGCGATTCGAATGTCGGATTCAGAGTCGCCGGAGGGTGGGTGGGAAAATGTGTCTGTGGCCGGTAGTGCGCCGATTGTGTCGAATGACTTTCGATGTAACACAGCGGTGATCGATGTGGTGCTGCCGCGCAATCCCGCCGACGCGACGCTGTACTACACGGTGTGGAAAGACGGTAAGAACGTTACCAGCGATCCACGCCTCTCGCGCGGTAGTCGATCGGTGGGCGTCGGCACCGGTTTTGTCGGAACGGTGCCTTCTTCGGGCGAATACGTCGGGCGATTGCCGCAACTCAACGCGCCGTATCGGTTGTGCGGGTTGTCGTGTCATGCGATTGATCGGAACTCGCCGAACCTGCCGAATCACGGAGCGTGGGAAGGCTGGTACGTGCATGATCAACCGGACGAAAACGCATGGCGACACCTCGATGACTACAAGTTCCAGATCATGCTGTGGGAGGACGACGTCTGGTATCTCGAGCATCTGATCTACACGCCGAGCACCGACGATGCCTACAAGATCATCACGACCACACTTGCCGGCCCGACGACGCGATGGCAGATGATGCGTCATTGGAACGTCATCAACCCGGGTGATCATGATCACGGCATGGACGACGTGAAGGGCCCGGAGCAGATTGCGATTCGGGCGCGCGGCGATCTCGGTCAGGATCCGGACTACATGCGGCGCAACTTTCAGATCGTCAGCCATTTGGTACAAGCCGAAGAAAACCCGTCACCGACGGGAAACCCGAAACGGTGGCGGCGGTGGAAGATGCCCAATCGGGATTTTTCATTGGTGATCTGTGACTCCCGGCTGTGGCGGTCGAGTCAGGATACCCGGATGTGGGACGACGAAGGGTGGGGCGGTAAAGAGAACCTTTACGATCGACGCGATCCGACGAGAGCGCTGCTGGGCGAGGAACAGTTCGCGTGGCTGCGTGAGATCATTCGCACCGACACGTCGCGGATTATCTGTGTGGACGGCATCAACGGTTTGCATACCGTCTGGGACGGCGGCGGCAAGTACAGCAAGACGGGTGAGCATTTCAAGCAGCGTGACCGTGTCGCCGCCGACTATGCCGGGTGGGTCGCAGCCGGTGCGGATCGGGTCATTGAACTGCTCAGCAGTCGCGACGGCGTGGTCAGTGTCTACGGCGACGTGCACATCGGCAGCATCATGAAGAACACAGAGCACCGATTGTACGAATGTTCGTTCGGACCGATCGGTCGCACCGGCGGCCGACAGCCCAAGCCGGGGTTCGCACGCCGAATGACCGATCACGACGGTCGCGATCTGGAAATGATCGCGTTCTATCATCACAACTACGAATCGCCGGAGCTTGAAAAACGCCAAGGCCCTCAATACTGGAATTTCCTCGACATGCATTTCGATCCGAATGGCGAGCGAGGTGAGATCGGCTTGAAGGTCTGCAATCTGATCGATGCGCCAACCGACGGCCCACGAGGTGGCGGGGCGGTGGATGTGGCAATTGCGGGCACGGGTCGGCCGGTGCGCGCGCGGTTGCCGAAACTGAAGACGCTACCCGATGCCGACGTGCATTTCGCACGACTTGATGGTTCGCCGGTGCGCGGTACGCGGAGTCTGCCGGGCGGTGGAGTCGTTCACACCGGCTTTGCGGATGTTGAGCCCGGTGAAGCCCTCGTGATGACCGTCAACAACGGCAGACGTGCCGAGGCGAGCATCGTCAAGACGGAGCCCGCCTGACACGACGCGTGCAAACTCTGACTTACTCAGAGTCAGGAGAATCGGCTGGGTTATCGGACGATTTGTCCAAGGGCTGCGATCCCTCGTCTCACGTGGCTCCGTAGTCTTTGGTCGTTCAACGGCCCGCCCCACACGATCGCGGCGCGCATCCTGCGAGGATTGAATCTGTTAACTCATCAGAGACTTGCGGTGGGTGTTGGAGCCGTTGCTCGAACACCAGCCTTGCGATGGATTTTCGGCTCAATTACAATCGACATTCTCTGGTACATGTCCCGTCCGCGAACGAAAAGCGTATTTTGGGGAAAGATGGTGTGCTGATGAAACGAGCTACGGTTGTGGTTCAGCGTGGCCTGGGTACGATCCGTTCCTCTGATAGTTTCAAAGCGCTGCGACGCGGGTTTCGCCCGGTTGTCGGCTTCGCATTGGTGCTGTCGTTAGGGGCTTTGGGATGTCCGGGTGTCGGTGGCTTGGACTTTCTGGACAGCGCGGTCGATTCCGGCGCGGTCGCCCCGGGGAGTCGCGTCGTCGGCCGATGGGAAAGTGCGGACTTCGGCATTGTCATTGTCATCGAAGGAACGATCGCCACCGTGGCGGTGTCCAACTCAGCGGTCAATCCGGTTGGCCGTATCATCCTATCCATAGAATCCAGCGACGCCGATTCGTTCACTGGCCAGTATCGATTCAGCGACGGCACGATCGATACGGTCCGTGGTGAATTCCAGGACGACAACACGATCAACATGGTCGGTCATGGCAATGCCTGGACGCTGCGGCGAACGAATCGCGCCCCCGTCGTGGACGCCGGGGCGGACTGGACAGGCGAGTTGCCGCGAACGAGTAAGCTCGAGCTGACCGGCAGTGCATCGGATGACGGCGTCGGTCGGCCGAATGATCGATTGATCGTGCAGTGGAGCCGTCTGAGCGGCCCGGGTGAGGTGATGTTTGATCCCGCCGACGACGCTGAGACGGTGGCGATGTTCCGCGCCGCCGGCACGTACGTGCTCCAACTCACCGCGACCGACGGCGTACTCGCATCGGAAGACACCGTGCTCGTGACAGTCGAAGGTGTGGTCAATCTGCCGCCGGTGGTCAGTGCCGGTGACGATCGCACACTCAATTGGCCGACGAATTCGCTCGACCTGACTGCGACGGCGAGCGACGACGGCCGCGGCGATCCCGACGGCAACATCACCATTCAATGGAACGTGGTCAGCGGGCCGGGCAATGTAACCTTTGGCAGCGCCGGTGCGCTGGAGACGTCGGCGACGTTCAGCGAACCCGGCATTTATCTCTTGCGCTTCACCGCTGACGACGGGGCACTGGCGACGTCGGACCAGCTCAAGGTTTCCATCTTCTCAGACTCCCTCGCGAGCCCGGGCCAAGGCGCGGGCGCAGGGCTGAACGTCAATGCGGGAAATGACCGGACGACCACGCTTCCCAGCACCAACAGCCTCACCCTGCAAGGCACGGTGACCGGGCAACAGAACAACGCCGACCCGCTGACCGTTGAGTGGAGCATGATCAGCGGACCAGGCGAGGTGACGTTTCAACCTGCCAACACGCAGCAGACGACCGCAACATTCACCGCCGCGGGCGAATACATCCTGCAGTTGCAGGCCTCGCAAGGGGCGAGCGTCGACAGTGACACGGTGTCCATCACCATTGAAGGAACGCTCAACGGAGCACCGACCGTCACGGCGGGCAGCGTCCCGGCTTCCGTACTGATTGGTACGAGCATTCGTCTGAACGGCTCGGCCACCGATGACGGCCTGCCAAACGGAACGCTGACCACCAAGTGGCGGGCGGTCAGTGGACCGGGCGCCGCCGCGTTTGACGACGATAAGATCCCCACGACGCGTGTCTCATTCAGCGCATCGGGTGTTTATGTCCTCGAGCTGTCCGCCAGCGACGGCGGACTGACATCAACGGCGACAGTGTCAGTGACGGTTCTCCCGGTGAATCAGGCGCCGGTTGTCACGGCCGGGGCGAACCAGGAGATCACCCTCCCGACAGACTCGGTGCAATTGGCCGGCACCGTCACCGACGACGGCCTGCCGCCCGGCGTGAACCTCGCAATCAGTTGGAGCGTCCTGAGCGGCAACGGCGCGGCGGTCGAACTGGTGACGCCGAACGCCCCGAGGACAATGGCGATCTTCTCGCAGGCCGGCGTCTACGAGTTCCAGCTCCGCGCCAACGACGGCGAGTTCGTTGGACGAGCGACAACGGTCGTGACCGTTCTCGCACCGTGAGGTTGTAGGCAGTTACGGCTTATGGCGCTGGCAGGGCCGTCGCTCGATGCTGTCCGAGCGCGCCCTCGCTGATCATTCCTTGCTGATCCTTTGCCGACTCATTGCGTTGTGCGGTAGTATACGGAGCGCTACAGGAGCGCCCGTAGCTCAGCAGGATAGAGCACCGGTTTCCTAAACCGGGGGTCGCAGGTTCGAATCCTGCCGGGCGCGTTGTCATCGACCGATAACGGAAAGGCGACGCGTTTTGCGAATCGCATGAAAAATCCACTTCGCGGACGGGGTGCGATCCTTAAAAATGGGCGCGTGGGAAGTTTGAACATGTGCGCCCGGGTGGTCACAGAAGGAGCATGAATCGGAAGGTTGCTGTGCAATGGGTGGGGTTGTTTGCCGCAACGGCCATACTCATGGGGCAGAATTGTGCCGCGTTGCCGGGCGGTGGGGCGGGGAATCTCGTCGACGTCTGGCAGGGCGGCTTCAACGATCCGACCGTGGGGCCGACGCGTGTTGATCTCGTGCTCTTGGCGGACGGCACTTTCACCGAATCTTACACGTCAGCAACGACGTTGACCTACATTAGCGGTGGGTACTCGGTCGACGTGGGGATGCAAGGACTCTTGCGGCTCACCGTGCTGGACTATTTCCCAAAAGATTTCCTCGGCACAAAGATTCAACCGATCGCCGGCGGGTCGTGGCTGTATTCGTTTATCGAAAACAACAACCTCGTGCTCACCAACGCCGATTGCCAGAACCTCAACCAACCCGGTTTCGTGATCAACCATCAACGCATTAACTGGCGCGGCGTTTCTTTGGTTAATTCGCCGCAGTTCATGATTAAACAAGCCCCTGACCTGTTCGCTGAGCACAAAGTCTCAGCATGCGGATAGGGTTCGCGTTCTGCGACGAAGCAACCCGAAACCGCCCAGCGCGAACAGCGCCAATGAGCCGGGCTCGGGCGTCAACGAACCGAGGCCGAACAGATCAACCTGACTGCTGGTTGCTCTGATTCGGAACGTGCTGACGGACTCGCCGGCGGGAACGTCGAGCGAGGTGAGGTCAATCTCAACGGTCTTGATGTTTGAGGGGAACGGCGAACCGCCAAGATTATTTTGATAGTAATAGTGTCGCAAGAGGCCGGTCGAACTGAATTCGGAATCGGGAAGGAGCAACTCCGTGAGGAAGCCGTCGTGCGCGGTTGAGAACGCGTAGGAGTTGTCGCTGAATCCGTCCACCAGCACCAGATCAGCGCCGGGAAGATTGACCACATCGCCGGCGGCGAAGGTCAGTTCGACCGTCGTGTTCACGTTTCCGTTCGCATACCCTCTGTCGATAATACTGAACCCGGTAAACGCCTCATGAATGCTCACCGGGGCGTTGACGACATTCACCCAGCCCCAATTTGCAGGGCCAATCTGAGTGGCTGCGATGGGGGCCGCCTTGATGTCGTAGGGGCCGATGATCTCACCCTGGGCACCAATCGTGCCCAAGAGTACTACGGCGACAAACGCGCTCTTCCGCATGCT
>CALFYU010000292.1 GCA_937952455.1 uncultured Planctomycetaceae bacterium | reverse complement strand
CTATTTGGAGTTTTCCGTCGACGGACGTATCGTCTTGACGATGGCCGACTCGACGTTCACCGAAGGACTATTCGGCGTGTACCTCGAATCGGCCCGCCTGCGTCTGTATGACGTCGACTTGCGAAAGATGCGCGGGCCGGAGCAATCCGTCCATCATCTGGTGACCGGTTAATCAAACGAACCGAGCAGCTGCCAGCGGTAAGCTCACGTTCGACGAGCCGGTCAGATGAACGACATCAAATTCAACTGCAGCGTCGCGGCCGAGACTTGATAGGCAGCTTGCATATTGAACTGCAGTTGCGCGATTTGCGTGATGACTTCGGCGATGTCGACTTCGTACTCTTGCGAGAGTGTTTCGCGGATTTCGACCTCTTGATCGGCGAGGCGGTTGCCGACGTCCTCGAGCACCTTTAGCCGCCCCCCCAATTCGCCGCGGACGAGGTTCACCCGCTGCAGCTCCTTGTCGAGCATCTCATTGAGCCGCTGCAGTTCACGGTCGTCGCCGTTGGCCAGAGCGGCTTCCAGTCGGGTGAGGATCGTCAGGCTGCCTTGGACTTCGCGCTGATTCGTATCGGTCCCGACCAACGGAGTCCCCGGGCCGGTCGCTTCCGTGCCGACGATACCCAGGGCTTCGGCCAATGGGGAGTTCTCGATTGTGAGCGGATCGGTGCCGACCGACGTATCGTCGATGGAAATTCCGTTGCCAACCGCGTTTAAGGTGGCGGTCAGATTCGGTTCGGCGTTGATGGCGTCCAACACGTCTTGCACGGTTTTGGCGCCCGCAAGGTCGATGCTGGTTGTGGTGCCGTCCCGGCGCTGAATCTCCAACGGAACGCCTTCATCGACCGGAACACCCTTGCCAAAATTGAAATCTTCCAGCAACGTTGTCTCCACGGTGGTGCGAATGCCCAGGTTCGCAGCATTCTGTCCGCCGTTTTCGCCAATCGAGAATCCCGCCCCGCTCAGCCGGCTGGAAATCGCCAAGCCGTTGCGGGACTCGTTGATGCCGTATTCCAGGTCCAAATCAGCCAGTTCGAGTGCGTTGAACAGGTCTTCGACCGTGACCGCCGTCGAGATGTCGACGACTTCGGTTTTGAAGCCGTTGGAAATCCACAGACCATTTCCTACGGTGGCGCCGATCCCGGTTCCGCCGTTCAAGTCGGCCAGATTCGTGCGGAGTGAAATCGTCGGGTCGAGGTCCCCGCCCGTAATGGCGGCTGCCGGGCCGCTGACGATCCCCAAACTTGCGGCGGTAATGCCGCCGTTGCTCTCAGTGACTTCGATGTTGCCGGCCGAGGGGGTCAATTCCAGACCGTTGTTGGTCGCGTTGATTGCGACCGTAAGCGTCGTCGGCTGGCCGGCAAAGGCGTCTTCGAGAATGGCTTTGACGTCGCTGATCGTCTTTGCGCTGCTCAAGTCCACGGTGACCGTTTGCGGCGTATTATCAAGCGTGATCGTCAACTCGCCCAAATCGGCTCCATCGCCGCCGTGCAGGTCGCTGATCCGCGTGTTGAGCGTCAAGGCGGGATTGACGTCGCTGCCGATCGGCTCGGTCAGGGCGTTGAATGCCGAGTGGCCGTCAATGTTGTTCGCGATGAGCAGGCTCTTGTCGGCATAGGAATCGATGCTCAACCGGTCGCCGTTGTAACGCACAAACGTATCTTGCGCCACAAACGGCGTGGCGTCGGTTTCGGTTCCGCCGAATAGAAACCGGCCGCGAAACTCCGAGTTCGCCGCGTTCAATACCTGTTTCTTAAGCGCAGCCGCTTCGAGCGCCATCGCATCCTTTTCCGCCTGCGATGTCGAATCGCCGATGCCGGCCACGATCAGCGCCTTGGCACGGTTGAGTGCATCGGACACGCTGGCCATACTCGCATCGCTGGCCGACAGCAGCGACGACGCAGTTTGAATGTTGGTCTGGTTTTGTGCCTGCAGCTCCAAGGTCTTTTGCAGCGTGATCGTCCGTACGGCCGCGGCGGGATTTTCGCTGGCAATTTGAAATTTGACCCCGCTGGCGAGTTGATCCTGCAACTGTGCCAACATCCGCGTTTGTTGTTGGAGGTTGGCATTGATACGGCTGCCGATCATGCCGTTGGGGATTCTGCCGGAAAGTATCGGACCGAGACTCATCGTGAATGCCGTGCGGGTTTCGAGATCGCATGCCGGTTCTCGCGCATCGGCGATGCACGGATCGAGAACGGCCTATCATCGGTATCGACGCCGCGCGCCCGGCGCGGGCAAGAATACCGGCACGACCGGTAGAGTTTGACACCACCGCCCGAATTAACGTCCCGTCGAGCGACCATCGTCTCCTAGCTCCCGGCTCCACCGGAGGGTACGAAAGAAATTGGCGCGTAAATCGCACGTCTCAAATCGAAACGAGCGTCGACATCAGTTCATCGATCACGCCAATGAATCGCGCCGCCATTTGATAGGCCCGCTGCAATTCCATGATTTTGATCGCTTCTTCATCCATGCTCACGCCCGAAAATTGTTGCTTTTGGGTGAGCAATGAATTTCGAAACCCGCCGAACACTTGGCGAACGGCAGATTCTGAGGCGGAGTTTTGTGCCAGTTCTGAGATCATCCCATCGTAGTAGTCGTCGAGATTCAAGTTGCCCAGTCCGGCGACCGGGTTGTCGATGAATTTCGATAGCACCAGGGCATTACTGCCGTCACCAGGACCGCCTCCCTGCGACACGGCGAACTTACTCGTATCGTTGACGATCGCCTGGTTGACGCCGATATCGGCCGAACTCGAACCTGTGAAAAATGTGTTGACCCCCAAGGCGGCCAGTGTGCCCGAATCGTCATTCGCGAAGTAGATTTCGTAGTTGGAATCGGCCGCCAGCCGCAACCGCCGGTCCGGTGTGATCGTCGCGGTGACGTTGGCGATCCCGTCCAAATCGGCCCGCAGGCTGTCGAGCGAGGTGTTCGGTCCGGGATTGATGCCGTCGAGGTCGATCTGAATCATCGTGGTTTGGCGGACACCGGTGAGTTTGTTTTCGACGATCACCTCGAAACTGCCATGTTCGGGCATGAAGGGCAAACCGGCGTCGTCGAGACTGGCGGCCGTATCGTCGACGCTGTACGTTCCGGTGACCGATTCAAAACCGACCTTCCCCTGCCCCGCTGCGTGAATCTTATTGAATTCGAAGATCAGGTTTTCCACGTAGACGTCGAGTTTGTCGATGAACCCACCGACGATGTTGTCCCGCCCGTCGAGCACGCCGTTGAGTTCCCCTGATGTTCCGGGCAATTCCGAGATGGAGCCGTCCACACGAACATCGAGAACCTGTGCATCGCGGTCGACGCTGACTTCGGTCACCAAATGTTGGACTTGCCCCTGCAACACCAAGTGGTCGGGGCCGACAAAAATGTCGAAATAGCCAGTTTCTCGTTCCACCGCCCGGATCGGGATAATCTCCGCCAAACGGTTCATCGCCTTGTAGCGTTCGGAGCGCAAACCGCCGGCGTCGCTGTGGTGCAGTCCCCCGGCTTCCGACTCGGTGATTTGCTCGTTCAATTTGGCAATGCGATCGATCAATTCATTAGCTTCGTTCACCAGGTCGGTCACTTTGACCCCCAATGCGGTCCGCTGATCGTTGATCCGCGTCCGCAATTCCGCAATCCCGCGGGCCAATTCGACCCCTTGCAAGACGGCAATCTCCGCAACCGACTCGACCTCCGGCTGGTTGGCCAGGTCCTGAATTTTCGACAGAAAGTCATTCAAACCGGACGAGAGGTCGCCATCCGTCAATTCGTTGATCGTGGCCTCGAGCTGCTTGTAGATGTCTTCGCGTTCCTGCGAACCGAAGAAGTCGGACGACGCCGTATGGATTCGTGTCTCCAGGTATCGGTCGATCTCCTGGCGAATGCCGTCGACGATCACCCCGCCGCCGACGATCAGGCTTCCCTTTTTCGTGCCCTGGCTGGGATTGAGATGCAGCCGCTCGCGGATGTAACCCGGCGTGTCGGCATTGGCGATATTGTTCCCCGCCACCTCAATGCCGGCGGTGAACACCTCCAATGATCGGCCCGCGATCGCTAATGCATTATTAAGCCCCATGGCAGGAATTCCATTATGACTGTGTGATCAACACCCACGTACCGAATCGCGCCGATGCAGAACCAAGTTTCCTCAAATTGACGCATCAAGCAACGCGCCGCCGGCACGCGATTTGTCTTCCCCTTCGGAATAGGTCGGCGACGGAGTTCCGCAATGCGCGATCAGATCGATCAGCTCCGTGTAGTGGTTGAACGAGCGATGCGAAATGATCCAGTGTACCCAGCTTTCGTGCCGCAGACCGGCGGCTGTCCGTTGTGCCCGCTCGATTCGCTCGATCAGTTCGTCGCGCGTGTCGGTGGCGACCGCTTTGACGACGTGCAGCAGCGATTGCGACGGGAGACGGTGTTGGTGCGCGAAATCCAAAATACGCTGCCGTTCGCGCAGCAGTTTTTGCAGTCGCGTGATCAACACATTCTCATCAGCGGCAATTCGCGCAAGATCATCCCCTTGAATCTGTGTCATCGCGGTCCGTTTCTCCGCCATGAGTGCGGAGAGTTCCTCCTGGACCGCTTCCAACTGCGTCAGAAACAGTCCGATGGCTTGAAGCAGGCGCTCGGTCATGATTCCCCTCCCGGATGAGTGCGCAACGGCGTGGCGGCCGCGGCCAACATAGTTTCCCGATTTCGCATGGCGTTGTACTGGTCGAACAGCGGTCCGGCGAACGGGCTGCCGTGCTCCTCAGCCATCGTCGACGCGACGTGCTGGTCGAATTCATTGCGGAAGATTTTTTCCGCCCGGCCGCCATTAAAGTATTTGGTTTCCCGTTCGGTGCTCCGCAGCGCTTTGAACATTGTTTGATAGAACGTGCCGGCGGCGAATTTTTGAAACGTCTGCCGCTCCTCCAGCGCCTTTTCGTTGGGCGCGGTGGTCTGCGTGCGGCTCAACTGCGTCTGCGCAGTGATGTCGTGCGACAGCGAGTTGGCAATGGGCATAACCATGGGTGAAGTCCTTTTCTTAATCGTATTCGCAGCGTGACTCGCATCGTTCCATGCGATTTCCGGCGACTAATCAACAACGATCACACGGCCATGCAGCCGGCCCGACTTCTCCAAGGCGAGCATCACGTCGATGATGTCCGCGGCGGGGAGTTTGAGTTGTTCCATGGCGGCCAGCAATTGCGCCAACTTCTTGTCTTGCGGAGCAACGGCTACGCCGTCTTGTCCCGGTTGATCTTCAACGAGCGCGACGAAGGCGTCGATGCGGGCCGCATCATCTTCGGTGACTTCGATTTTGAGCCCTTTGTGTGTCACGATGACCGGGCTCAACTCGACTTCGCCGGAGATCACAACCGTATTTGTGGTTTTGTTGACAATCACCCGCGCATCGCTCGTGGCGGCTTCGATCCGTACGTCTAACACGATGGCGATAAACGCCTGGGGGTCGTCGCGGTAGGACGGCGGAATGGCCACGGCGATAGTCCCCGCGTCGCGGACCTGGGCCAAGCGTTCGTCCAAGGTGAAATCGCTGCGGTCACGGCCTCCGAAGCTGGCGGCCTCCTGTTTGGTGTCTTCGTTGACCGCATCGGCCACCACGTTGGCCATTTGAATGCCGGCTTTTGAGGGATCAAGCAACAGATAGAAGCCCGCCGTTCGCTGCCGCCCGTCTCCGATGTCGTAGATCACGTCCGAGGTGAAGTTCTGTTTGATCTCCGCTCCGAAGGAGATACTCCCCTTGGTCTTGGATTCCTCGCCGTGAATGCGGACGGCGCCGGCGGCGACCGCCATCGTGTATTCGTTGTGCACGTCGCTGAGCGGAGTGG
>CALFYU010000291.1 GCA_937952455.1 uncultured Planctomycetaceae bacterium | reverse complement strand
GCTCGGTCGGCAGCATCTGCGCCGGCGTGGGGACCGACTGCGTGAAGTGCGAATACAGCCCCGACTCATCGATGTTGTTGAAGAAACTGGAGAGCTGATAAAAGTTCTTTTGCGTAATCGCGTCGTACTTGTGATCGTGGCACCGCGCGCATTGCAGGGTCAGGCCCAGAAAAGCCGTGCCAAAGGTCTCGACGCGGTCCGCCACGTACTCGGCGCGGAATTCCGCTTCGATGCTTCCCCCCTCATTCGTTTGCCGGTGATGCCGGTTGAAGGCGGTCGCCACGATCTGATCGCGAGTCGCGTCAGGCAGCAGGTCCCCCGCAATTTGCCAAGTGATGAATTGATCGTAGGGCAGATTGTCATTGAACGCACGGATCACCCAATCGCGCCAGGGCCACATCGCGCGATAGACGTCCGCCTGATAACCGTACGTGTCGGCGTAGCGGGCGACGTCCAGCCAATCGACCGCCATCCGTTCGCCGTAGCGCGGCGAGGCCAGCAACCGGTCGACGACCTTTTCATAGGCGTCGGCGGAATCATCGGCCAGGAAGGCGTCGATCTCCTCCAGCGTGGGAGGCAGGCCGGTCAGGTCAAACGTCACGCGGCGAATGAGCCGCTCTTTACTCGCTTCCAGAGCCGGCTGCAATTTGTTGCGCCGCAATCGGGCCAGCACAAAATTGTCAATCTCATTACGCGGCCAGGTGGAATCGGCAACATCGGGAACTTCGACGTCGGCCGGCGGGATCAGCGACCAATGTTTGTTCCAGACCGCTCCCTGCTCGATCCAGCGCCGGATCAGATCGATCTCGGCCGCGGTCAGGTTCAAATTTGAATCGGCGGGGGGCATGCGCAGCGATTCGTCGTCGCTGCTGATCCGCAAATAGAGTTCGCTATTTTGCAGATCGCCCGGTTTGACGATATGTGTTCCGTCCCACGTGTCAATTTCGGCCAGCAAGCCATCTCGCCGATCGAGACGAAGTTCGGCCTGCCGCTGTCCCTCGTCAGGACCGTGACAGGTGTAGCAGCGGTCCGAGAGAATCGGCTTGATGTCGCGGTTGAAATCGACCTGCGGAGTCGCGTCATCCGCTGCTCGGGCGGTCGCTGCACTCCACAACAATGGGGGAAGCAGAAGCAGCGCGATCAGCATTCGCCGCGTTTTGTTTGTCCACCCAACCATCTGACGTCAGCTCGCTTGCGTGTCATGGAAATATGTCCATGTATTATCATACACGCATACGTCAAGGTCTGCACGGCCGTTGGGCCTGGGATGGAGCGAACCCCCGGCGGAGCCGTGGTGGGCCGTTAAACGATGACGCATTTCTCTCAGCCCCCGGCTCCGCCGGGGGTATCGTGGAACAACCGGGGATTTCCCCCGGGCGTTTGCCGATCAAGCGGCGTTGGCGTCGCGCCGTAGCGTGGACAGCTCGAAGTCCACCAGTCTGCGGATCAACCGTGCCAGCGATTGCGGCCGCCGCACCGGCTGTTTGGCGAGCATCGTGGCGACCAGTTCCTCCAATTCGCGCGGGACGTCAGGGGCGAACTGCCGGACCTTGGGGGGCGTCGCACCGAGTTGACTCCGCAGCAGGTCCCCCGGTTGTTCCTCCTCAAACGGCAATCGGCCGGTCAGTATCCGAAAGAGGGTGACGCCTAAGCTATAGATGTCACGCGCCACGCCCCAGCCAGCGCCATTTGTCAGGGCCTCGGGGGCCAGGTATTCTGGCGTTCCGGTGAGAATGTCCACGGTCCGACTTTGATCCGCGTCGACTTTGCGGCAGCGGCGGGAGAAGCCCAAATCGAGCAACAACAGTTCGCCGTTCGGTTTGAGCAGCATGTTGGCCGGTTTGACGTCGCCGTGTGTGTAGCCCGCTTGGCGCAAGGCTTCCAGCCCCTCGGCACATTGGCGGGCAATCCATGCCGCCTCGGTCTACGTCAACGTCCCACACCTTCGTCGCAAGCACACCCGTATCCA
>CALFYU010000290.1 GCA_937952455.1 uncultured Planctomycetaceae bacterium | reverse complement strand
CAAGCCGATCATGAGCCGCATGTGGCTGAGCCTGCTCAAACCCGACTTCGGCGCCGCGGAGCTATTGGTCGAAGACGTGGCCCGGTTGTCATCCGCCACCCGCGAGCAGATCGCCTGGGTGGGCGAGGGGCATCCGCTGTTCCGCTGGATGACGGTCGACGGGGCGATCCGATTTGCGCGGCCGTTTTACAAACAATGGAACGGCGACTTCGTCGATGGGGTGTTGGACCACTTCGATATCCCCAAGAAAAAACGGCTGTCGAAGCTGTCGAACGGCCAGCGGGCGCAGGTTTCCTTGGCACTCGCCGTCGCCCCTGATCCCAAGCTGCTGATACTCGACGATCCGACCATCGGGCTGGACGCCGTCGTTCGCCGGGACTTTTTGGAATCGATGATCCAGATCATTCAGCAGCAAGGCCGAACGATTCTCTTCAGTTCGCACATCCTCAGCGATGTCGACCGCGTGGCAGATCACATCGGGATTTTGAGCGAGGGAGTTCTCCGCGTCGACTGTCCCACCGAGCACTTTCGCGAATCGCTCCGCAAAGTAGTGGTGGAGATTTCCGAGCCGCTCAAAGAACCGCCCGCTTGCCCCGGATTGCTGTCGTACCAATCAAACGGCGAGCGGTTGGAATTGGTGATCGTCAACTACAGTGCCGAGCACCGCGCGTATGTTGATTCGTTGTCGCCGCGGAGTGTGGACGTGATCGAGTTCAACCTGGAAGACGCGTTCGTGGAATACACCCGCGGCCGCAAGGGGGCGCTGCCCGTTTTTCGCCGGGAGGCCGTGCATGTTTAAGTCGATGATGCGGAAAGAGTTGATGGAGATCGTGCCGGCGATCGCCATTACCGCGTTTCTCTATACAGTAATTCTGATATCCGATGCGCTCGAATACTCCTGGGCCAGTGACGGAGATTTGCTGAATCGCATGCAGCGATGGACGATGGTGCTGCACGACCAGTTTATCGACTTGCTGTTGATGATCGCGTTTGGCTTCGCGATCTTGCTGGGCTTGGTGCAGACGCTCGCCGATTCGGTGCAGGGCACCTGGGGATATCTGATGCATCTGCCGCCGGGGCGGCGCTGGGTGATTACGTCAAAGCTGTTGATTGGCGGCGGGGCCTATTTCGCGTGCACCGGATCGTTCTTGCTGATTTGTTTCCTGATCGGCTTGTCGCGTCAAACAGCGGTCATTCCGTTTCATTGGTCGATGCTGAGCAGCTCGGTGCAAATCGTGCTGATCGGCGCATTGGTCTATCTGGGGACGTTTCTCACCGGGTTGCGCCCCGCGCGGTGGTACGGTTCGCGGCTGTTGCCGATGGCGGGGTGCGGCCTGTTGGTGTGGCTGTTCATTGCGCTGCCGCACTGGTGGGTCTATGGGTTCGCGCCGCTGCTCGTCACATGCGGGCTACTGGTGGCCTTGATTCTGTACGTCGGCGACGTTCGCGATTATGCGTAAGAGGTAGTCATGAAGCGCAACGATTCGTTGTTCCACAACCTGGCATTAACGGTGCTGATGACGCTGCCGTTGATTGGCGGCATCGCGGTATTGGTCGGCGTTACTGGTGAGATGTGGAAGGAATACAAACGGTATCGCCGCAGCACGGAGCAACAGGGATGGTCGACCTATTCACGGTCGGTGGTCCTTCGTGACGGTACCCCGGCCATCGAGGAACAGATCCGGTACAAAAACGGTTACGATAAAAAAATGACAACCTTGGATGGTGTTGAGCTGCCGCGCGATGCGGAGCGTTTGCGGGGAATCTACTTGCAAGATGATCTCGATGCACAGTTCAGACGGCGGCGACTTCACAACCGATTGTTTGCGCCCACCGATGTGCTCAGGCCCGAGCCGACGCGGCAGTTTCGCGATCCCAACCGCCCCGGTCATGTGTGGTTGTTGCGCGAGTCGGACCGGAGCTCGGGCAAGTATTATCTGGTCAATACCGATCGAGACTTGCAGAAGATTGAACGCTATTTCGATCGCCACGGCCCCCGCGACGACAAACCGGACGCCGACACCAGCTTTAGCGAGCCGTTGGGATTGATCGAGTCGGACGACGTGCTTGTGTTCCAATCCGCAGGGGAAATCGTGGCGATCGACTTCAAGGACGAGTCGGTGGCGCAAATCAGCAACGACACGGCCTTAAAGTGGGGCTTTCGTAAGGGGCATCGCGAAGGCGACTACCGCCGCGAGATTATCCTGCTGACCGGTAAAGTCATTCGGACGGTCGATTTTTCCGGCAACGAAGTAAATTCCTATGCAGTCGAGGGCCGCCGGGTCGGCGAGATATTCGTCACCGATGACGATCGGTTATTGGTCAAAGTCTATTCCGATTCCGAAACAGAGGTGACGCCCGATGGCCAAGTCACTTCGTGGACCGAATCGCTGTACGAACTGCAGAACGACGGCCAAATTCATGAGTTGGCCCAATATCAGCGGCGATCGAACCCTTCGGCTCCGCTGGCGGAGACCGCCGGGGTGCGCAGCGTGGATTGGTTCATCGGTCAAGCAGGACACGGAATCATTTTTCCCGGTCCGGCGGTCTTATTGGGCCTTGAATCAGTAGGAGCCTATCTCTCCTCGCAGTACGGAAATCGCCAAATCACATTTGCGGAGAATTGGCAGCGGATTCAAGCCGAAAGCCCTTGGGCGATTCCCATGTCGGCGTTTCTCGGCGCCATCGCCGCGTGGTTCTGCTACCGCCGGCAGCGGCGTTATCAGGCGGACTGGACGAAGACCTGGACGGTATTCGTATTTCTGTTCGGCCCGGCGGCGTACTTCGCCTGGCGGTGGCATCGGTCTTGGCCGCCGCTGGAACTGGTGGGGGTGACGAACGAGACGTTTAGCGGTCCGGTAGCAAATGGGCTGGAGGTGTTTGCGTGACGGCGGCGCGCATGGCGGGGTTATTGGATTGGGTCGCGCGACCCCCCTGCGGAGCCGGAGGCT
>CALFYU010000289.1 GCA_937952455.1 uncultured Planctomycetaceae bacterium | reverse complement strand
TTCGTCCGCTGACTGTGCGTAAAAAAATCAGAGAGAGCTCGCGATTCGGGTCACACTACCGGCTGGTGCAACAGTGTGACCGGTCTCGCGATTCGCACTGGCGGACAAGCCGCCAGTGGCACCCTTTTTCGGGTGGGCGGGGGCGGGGCTCGGCAGTCGCTTCGCCCTTGAAACTTGAATACCTCGCCCGAGCGATTTGCCAAATTCCATGCCGCCCAATCCGTCCTCCAAATCGCCGGTCCTCAACGTCAACAAGCTGTCGTACCGTTACCCCAACGGACAGGCGGCGCTGTCGGAGATCAGCTTTCATCTGCAACCTGGTGAGCGGGTGGGGCTGGTCGGTCCTAACGGTGCGGGAAAGACCACGCTGTTAATGCATCTCAACGGCCTGTTGCCCGGTTACGACCGTGCGGCTCCGGGCCAATCCGCCGATGCACTCTCGCCAGTGCAGGTGGCGGGGTTGCCGGCCATTCAGCAGAACCTTCCGGCGATTCGCCAGCACGTCGGCTTTCTGTTTCAAGATCCCGACGACCAACTGTTCTGTTCCACAGTGCGGGATGACGTGGCGTTTGGGCCGTTGAATTTGGGACTGAGCCAGGAAGAGGTCCTCCGCCGCGTCAAAGAACAACTGGCCGCCATGGGACTCTCCGACGTAGAAACGCGGAGCACATTGCAACTCAGTTTCGGCGAGCGCAAACGCGTCTGTCTGGCGGGGATTCTGGCTTGCGAGCCGGACGTGCTCGCGCTGGATGAACCGACCAGCAACCTCGACCCCCGCGCCCGCCGCGGATTCATGCAACTGCTCAAGAATTGCCCGGCGGCCCAAATCATTGCCAGCCACGATTTGGAATTGATTCTCGACTTGTGCAGTCGGGTAATGGTGCTGGATCGTGGCCGGCTTCAGGCCGACGGCGAACCGTCGACCATCCTAGCCAACGCGCGGCTCATGGAACTCCACGGCCTGGAGGTCCCGCTCAGCATCCGATACGGCAAACGGTGATCAGACGACGGCGGTCATCGCTGCTTTCAGGCGTGCTTCAATTGCTTGAAGCGTCGGCTCGCTGACCGGCATGGAGATCCGCCGGCCATCGTCGGCCAGAAACGCCAACTCGACCCGGTCGGGAACGCGCCCCAGCAATTGCCGCGCGGCGAGGGCGTAGGTACCCAATTGCAATTCGTACGCAGCCAACTGCTCCGCCTCGCTGGCCGCAGGCGACGCGCGGCCGGTTTTGTAATCGACGATCGTCCAGGTCCCGTCCGCCGTTTCAAACAGGCAGTCAATGTAGCCGGCGATGTATCTGACGTCTCTGTCCCCTTCGAGCGGACAGGCCCATTGGAATTCCAACTCGCGAAACACACGCCGCGCCCCCTGCAATTCCGCGGCGAGCGGCGAACTCGCAAAGTTCTCAACCATCTGCACCGCGCGGGTGCGGATCGCTTCGTCGGGTGTTTCGGGTAAGGCGGTTGAGCATTCGTCGACGAGCGCCGACACGTCGCCCAAGTCCGCAAAGTCGATCCGTTCCAGCGCCGCGTGCACGAGCGTCCCCAAAACCGTCGCCGCATCGGCATCCACCGGCGTTTCGTCTTCGTCGCCGTGATACTCCGGCCGGGGAGCCGGAACAGCGGACGATCGCAGTTCGGCGTCAACGTGTTCCAATTCCGACACGCTGAATTGCCGCCGCGTGGAGAAATCCGGGGCGAACCGGCGGAGCGTCGGCGGCAGTGGGGCAGGGGAGGCAGCGGTCAATTCCTCTTCGAGCTTCGTAAGCGGCAGCAGGGCATCGGCCGATTCTTTCTTGAAATTCAGCAACTCCGGCGGGGCGGTCTGCACGGCGATTTCGGGAACCGTTGCCAGAAAGTCCTCCGGGATCACCCCCGCACCGGTCTCCTCGTCGACCTGCGGACGGCCGGTCTCCAAATCAAAATACCGCGCCAGCAGCTTCATCCAGGGGGAGCTTAACTTCTCAATCGACTGCAGCCCGGATGACAAGATGAGGTGATCGGCGGCGCGCGTCAGGGCGACATACAACAGCCGCGTCCGTTCGGCCTCGTCCTGCCGTGCCTCGTTGAGTGAATGGAGCTTGCTCCCCAAGTTCACATACTTGCGCCCAAATTTCTCCGGCACGCTGACCAGCGGTCCCAGCAGCGGGTCGAACTGGACGGTGCCGGTTCGATTATCCGGTTGGCGGTCCAGATCGGCGACCACTACGACCGGAAACTCCAGTCCCTTCGATTTGTGAATCGTCATGATGCGGATCACGTCGCTCGATTCGGCGTGCGTGGCGGCCAGTTCTTCTTGGGCCTCGTCGGCGACCGCCTGCTGCAGGCGTTGTACGAAATCGGCAATCGTCAACAGCCCCGTCTGTTCGTGCTGCCGCGCCATTTCGATCAATTTCCGCAAGTTGGCCAATTTGCGGCGGCCGAGATACTCAGCCAGCAGCGCCGCATCATAGCCGGTCCGCTCCAAGGCCAGACTCAACAGTTGATGCAGCGGCAAACGGTCCTTTTCGCGGCGCAACTCCGCCAATACCACCGCCGCCCGACGTACCTGTTCCTGCTGTTGTTCCTCCAACCCGCCCGGCGCGGGGGCGGTCAATGCATCGGTGAGGGAACCGGCTTGGTGCACCATGGCAAACAGCGTGTCGTCGCGCAGGCCGAAAAAGGGCGAACGCAACACACCCAGCAGGCTGACTTCATCGTCGGGGGCCGCCAAATATTGACACAAGTTGGTAAGGTCGTAAATCTCCTGTTGCGCGTAAAACGCCTTGCCCCCCACCAGGTAATAATCCAAACCATACTCGCGCAGCGCCTGTTCATAGTGACGGACATCGGTCATTGCCCGCAGCAAAATGCAAATATCCCCCGGCGCAACCGGCCGCAATTCCGCTTCGCCGGTCTCGGCGTTCTTGGTGCGAATGCGGGGCACATCGTCGTGGAGCAACTGGTACAGCCGCCGGGCAATCCCGTCCGCTTCGTTCTTCCGCCGCTGTTCGGTCGCCACTGTCTCATCGGCGCCGCCGTCTTGTTCGGCGATCGCCCACAGAAACTCGATCGACGGCGACGGAGAAATCTGGGCGACGTGCGGAATCAGCGGTTCGTACTCCTCCATTTCCGCCGCAAACAGCGCGTTGACAAAATTCAAGATCGCCGGCTGGCTGCGAAAATTGATGCTCAGCGGCAACTGCGCCTCTTTCTTGAGTTCGCTGCGCAGGTTGGTGAACACTTCCGGATCGGCGCGGCGAAAACGATAGATCGATTGCTTCTTGTCGCCGACCAGAAACAGCTTGCCGTCCAGCAACCGGTCGCCGCACAACAGCCGCACGATTTCCGCTTGTATCGGATCGGTATCCTGGAATTCGTCGACCATCAGCAGCGAAATCCCCGCCGAGGCACTCCGCCGCACGCGCGGCACGTCCCGCAACAGATCCCGCGCCCGCAACAATAAGTCGTCGAAGTCGAGCATGCCCGCTTCCCGTTTGCGCTGCTGGTAAGCTTCGACCGCCCCGCGGGCCACACGCAGCGCCAATAGGCCGCATTCGGCGGCGACTTGCAGATCTTCTGCGTCGATGGCAAAGATTTTTTTATATGATGCCGCCTGACTTTTAAGTTCTTTCAGGGAACTACGGACGTGTTGATGAATGTCCGCTGTAGGCCAAAGCTTGGCCGACGTCGCATTGTTCAATGTTGCGTTCTTAGCAATGGCCTCAAGAATTTCCGCCGGATTGTCGGTCGGCGCACATTCCGGGAGCGCACGCAGCAAGGTTGTTCGTCGTTCACCCAACCACTTGTGGTTCGCCGGGCAATATTCACTCATAAGTCGCAATGCGTCGCGTGCAGCGGTCGATCTGCGTAAGTCCACCAATGCATTCCTCAACTCACGATCGGCCAGGGCCGTCCAAGTTGCAACACATTCCTCAACCGTCACCTGCGACCATGTCTCGAAGTCGATGCGATACCGCAATCTCACGAACTGTTCAAGGATTGAACGAGCACGTTCCAAACCGTGTTGCAGGGCAAACGCCTTGGCGTCCTCGTCCTGCTGTTCCAGCTGTGTCAACAAGGATTCATTGACGACGTGGCCGATCACGGCGTTGCTGGCGGTCCCTTCCAGGGTGGTGAACCCGGGGTCGATGGCGGCGTCGACGGCGTGTGTTCTTAGCAGCGAGCTGCAAAATCCATGGATCGTGCTAATGCGGGCCGTTTCCAGGTCGCGGGCGATGTTCAGCCAATGCGGCACGTCGGCCGGTGGGCAGGACTTCAACCGGCGGAGGCATTCCTCACGGATGCGGCCCCGCATTTCGCTGGCCGCTTTGTCAGTGAACGTGATCGCCACCAAACGACTCAGCTCCGTGACCGACGGCCCCGGTTCCAGATGCGAGAGAAACCGCCGCGTCAGCACAAACGTCTTCCCGCAGCCGGCACCGGCGGAGAGACCGACTGACAATTTGCGCATCGCGATCGCTGCTGATTGTTGTGCGGTCAGTTGCGATTTATCGTCGGTCATAAGAATTGGAATCGCTTGATGACTTTGGGGAACGGTGGGACGCAACAGCGACGTCAGAGACTGTTCAAGTCCCACGTCTTGTGCAGGGTCTCCGCCAGCGGGCGGATTTGACCGACGCGGCAGGTGGTCTTAAAGGGACAATTCGCCGTGCACTGTTTGTCGGGGTTATAGACGGGAAACTCCCCTTTGCGGATTCCGGCCGCCATCTTGGGAATCGTCTCTTCCAGAATCGCCTGCAACTGTTGCCACGCTTCGCTGGCGGTGAACTGCTCCTCATTGATTTCCCCGGCGGCCAGCATGTTCTTAAAGCCGGTCTCCTTCACCATCCAATAGCCGAGGTGCATCGGCTGCGCGTTCTCGGCGACCAGGCCCAGTCGCTGGGCGGCCATCGCATACAGCGGCAATTGGACCAATCGGCCGGCAAGGAAATCTTTCTTGATCAACTTCCGCGATGAACCGGTTTTGTAGTCCACGACGACAAACGCGGGACTGCCGGCGACTTGCCCGACGTCGATGCGGTCGATGCGTCCCCGAATGCGGACTGTGCGATGCGCAACCCCCAACACCAGACAGTCGGCCGCCGGCGCCGCATCCGTCTCGTCCCCCGGAGCCGCTCCGAAGGCCACTTCGTAATGCGCCGGCTGCGGCGGCGCGTCCCACGCCTTGTCGACGCTCGCCGTGTAATCCGCCCATTGCCGGGCGTATTGTTCGCCCCATTCGGAAAGCAATTGCAATTCAATGTCGTCCAGCGCCTGTTGCAACTTCGGGTCGTCCACATGCTGGCGTATCTGTTCCCGCAGCAACTCGTCGAAGCGGGCGGTAAACTCCTCATCCGACGGAGCCGCGGCGCCGCTGGCGGCGATTTCGGCGAGGTATTGCTGATGCAATTGCTTCAGCACAACATGCACCACGTTCCCCCGCTGTCGGTATTCGGTTTTCACCTCCGGCGGTTCCAGTGCGGCAACGTTCAAAATGTGTGTGGCAAAGAATCGAAACGGGCACGCGGCGTAGGCCTCCAACTCGGTCGCACTAAATTGGTGGGCGATTGAGTAACGTTCGCTCAGTAGCTTTTGGTACTTGGGGCCGGGGATGATCCCCTCGTAGGGCGAAAAACCGTGGTGCCGGAAGCGGAAGTCGGCCATCGTCGCCGCCGCGAGAATGCCGCGGACCACCGCTTCAGCGCCGGGGGAGTCGAAAAAGGCGCGCAACAATCCCGGCGATTTGTGCAATGCCTGATCGACGGCAACCACGCGGAGATCGGCCGCGGTCAGTATCTCCTCATCCGACGGGACCGGATCGAGTTCGGTGCAACGTTTGACCGAAATCGCGTCGTCGGTAAATAGATTCTGCAGCGTAAGTAAGTAGGGGCTGGGCAACACCGGCTGGCCGGCGGGATTCATCGCCGGGTAGCTCAAGATCAACTGTTCTCTGGCGCGGGTCACGACGCCGTAAAACAGCAGCATTTCGTCCTGCGTCCGCGACGTGCGGTGATCGAGCGGCAAACCGCGCTCGTTGAATTCCCGCCGGTCCGCTTCGCTGAAGAAACAATCGTCGCCGCGGCGGAGCGGAAACCCGGATTCTGTCAATCCGCCGACGAACAACACGGGGACATCCAAGTTGCGTACGTGAGTGGCATCGAGCACCCGCACCTTACCGGCCGCCGATTCCCGGTCGCGCAATTCGGTCTGCCGGACAAGGTCCGTCAGTTCCTCGAGCAACCGCGCCAGATCAATCGTCCGCGCGTCACTTCCCAGCCGCTCTTGAAACGCGACCGCCGCGTAGAGCGTGTTCTCCAGCGTGGTCCAGGCCTCGGTCTCTTCGCGGCGGATCTCGACTGCGCGTGCGTCGGTTGTTGCCGGCAGAGCGCGGGAATCGAGCCGAATCTCGCGGCCGATCCGCACCAAAATCTCCGCCCATCCCCGGAGAGTGTGACGGGACTGCAGCGGCTGCAGAAGGTCCGCCAAACGGGTCAGCAGCGCCATCGCCGACGCCGCCGATTGTTGCAGCGCGATTCGTCGCTCGGGATTTGTTGTCCCCTCGTCCGGTTCAGGGGCCTGCGCGGCGCGGTTCAAACGGCTGAGGATCTCCCGGCGTCCGCCCCGCAATTGAAAGCGCCGTAGTTGCGCCGCCACGTCCCGCGTGGCTGCTCCGCCGGAAAACTCCGGCCAATCGGGTTGGAAATAACTGTTCTCCAACAGCGGCAGCAGACGTTCAAACGGCCAGTCGTCCGCAGCGACTTGTAAAAGTGCCATCAGCAGCTTGGTGACGGGTGCGTTCGCCAACGAGCGTTGTGATTTGCAGACGTGCGGAATACCAGCCGCTGAGAATGTTTCGCGAATCAGGTCCGCATATTCCGTCAATGACCGGAACGTCACCACGATATCAGTCGGAGGCGTACCGGACGCCAGCAGAGTTTTCACCTCCGCCGCAATCGCCCGCACTTCTCCCTGTTGCCCGGCGGCTTCGATGATGGTGATTCCCTCTGCCTCCGCCGAGGGGACGACATCGCGCGGGTTTTCGAACAATTCCGCCGCAACGTGCGACACGCCGTGCGGCGCGCTCAGCGCGGCAGTGGATTGATCATGCTGCACCGTCGCGGACTGCTCGAGCCGCTGCAGCGCCGCCAGCGGCTTGGCAAACAGGTCCTTGCGCCGCAGCGGAGATTCCAGAGGCAGCGTGACGTACATCTCGTCGACCCGTGCCGCCAACATGTGCAAGATCTCGTATTGCGTCGTGGTGAAGTCGCTAAAACCGTCGACAATGACGACTTGCAGATCTTGAAATGTCCCCCAGTTTCCTTGGGCAAGTTGATCGCGTGCCGACCAGAACCGGCCTTCGCCGTCGTACAGTTCGTGGGCGAGCAATTGTTTTTGGTAGTCGCGATAAAGTTGCGCCAGTTCCTGGTCGCGGGGATGCGGCGGTCCGGCGGCGATCACCTCGTCAAAATGCTCCGGCCAGACTTCCGCTTGTTTTAACTCGGCGATGAACGACAACACCTGGTCGACGAATCCGGACGTCTCGGCGATCGGCGCGAAGTAGGGCAATCGCCCGTCGGTATGAAGTTGATCGATTAGCCCCCGCACAAGAATTCGCTGCAGCGTGCGGGAAATCGGCGTCACCTGCGCCGGGCTGTCACGCAACACGCGATCGGCGAAACCGGAAAAAGTGAAGACCTGCGGATTGAAACAGGCTCCCAAATCGGGCGTCAACAGTTGCTCGCGGATCTGCGCGGCGCTGAAGTGCGTCGGCGTCAGCCACAGGCTGCGTCCGATTTCCAATTTCTCGGCGGCATCGCGGAGACAGGTGCGATACCGCGCGAGCATGCGGTCGGTCTTGCCGCTGCCGGCCGGGCCGGTCAATACGTGGATGTCGGCGTTCATGTGTATCGTTCCCTGACAATTCCGACGCCGCGCGCCCCGGCGCGGTTATTTGAGCGACGTCAGATAGGCGAGCAGGTCGGCTACCTCCTGGGCGGTCATGTCACGCAGCAGCAGGTCGGGCATCAGCGATTTGGTTTGTTGCTCCATCAGGGCCACCTCGCCGGCCGGAATACGAGTCTCCTTGAGCGAAGCATCTTTGAGTACGATCTCGTCGTCGGTTTTACTCACGATCAGTCCCGAGAAGACACGGCCCCGCTCGGTTTCTATGACAAATACGGCGAATTCAGGTTCGATCTTGGCCGAGGGATTGAGCATGCCGTCCAGCAATTGTTCCGGC
>CALFYU010000288.1 GCA_937952455.1 uncultured Planctomycetaceae bacterium | reverse complement strand
ACGAACGTGACGCCCAGGTCCTCGACGACTTCGGCATAGAGTTCTTCGCGGCTGATCCGTTGGTTCTCGCCCGGCGTAGCTTCTGATTCGCCATTGGCTGACTTTTCCTCCTCCTCGTCTTCCGGCTTGGGACGAGGGAGGACCGCTTCGACGGGGGAGAGGATGACGTGAAATCCCTCTTCGTCCGAGTACCGTTCCTCGAAGCGGTCCATGATCGGCTCGGTTTCTTCGGCCGGGACGAGCAGATGCAGCACGATCTGATGCGCGTCCTCATCGCGCCACCGCCCGAGCACCTCCCGCCCCTCCAGCAGGCCGTTGAATTCCTGGTCGGCGCTATCGGGTACGAAAATCTGCATCAACCGCAGAACCATGTTGCGCGTTCCGTTTGGCGGGGGTGTCGTATTGTAGTCGTCAGTAGTGTGGTTACCCCACAGGCAGAGCCGAGGGCTGCGGGGAAACGACGGTTTACACCACCGGCAGTTCCCACGGTTTGCGATATTCCGGGCGCGTGCGCAGGGCGTTGGCTTCGTCATCGCCCACGAACGATTCGGTTTCGGGGTCCAATTCGATTTGCCGGCCGAGGCGCCAGGCGATGTTACCCGCGTGGCACAGGATCGACGAAGGGTGGCCAACCGTTTCTAAATCGGCATTCGGTTTTTTTCGGCTCTTTACACATTCGATGAAGTTCTGTATGTGCCCGCGGCCGTCATTGTTGCCCGATTGTTCCGCCAGCAATTGGTGTTTCGGCCCGTAGGCCCGCCAGCGGCGGTTGCCGATCACGATGTAGCCTTGATCGCCGTAAATCACCGCTCCCTCGCCTTCACCCTGATAGTCGTACGGAGTCCAGACCCGCATTTCATACGTGAGGATCTTGCCAGGTCCGCCGTCGTCGCCGGGGTACTCGTAGTTGACCTGCAGCGTGTCGGGCCATTCCTGGATGTCGTCGAAATACCATTTGCCCCCCAGGGCGGAGATCTTGGTCGGCATATGCAGCGGCTTGCCCCCTTGGGCTTCGATCGCCGTGCTCAGTGCCCAGCGGGCGTAGTCCAAACGATGCACGCCATCGTTGCCGAGGTCTCCCGTGCCGAGGTCGAAGAACCACCGCCAATTGCCGTGAAACCGCATTTTGTTAAACGGTCGCTTCGGGGCAGGGCCCAGCCAACGGTCGTAGTCGACGCCGGGAGGAGGATCGCTATCCGCCGGATGTCCCAGCGAACCTTGCCGCGTGCTTTCCCAAGCTTTGGCGACGAGGACCTTGCCCAATTTGCCGCTGGCGATGTAATCGATCGCCGCCTGAAAATGTTCGCCCGTCCGGGCCTGCGTGCCCATCTGCACGATGCGGTTGTGCTTGCGCATCGCCTGCACCATCCGCTGCCCTTCGACCATATTGTGACCGTCCGGCTTTTCGACGTAGACGTCTTTGCCGGCTTGGCAAGCGAGGATGGTGGGGATCGCGTGCCAATGATCGGGCGTTCCCACGACGATGACGTCCAAGGTCGTGTCGTCGATCAGCTTCAAAAAGTCGGTCTCGGCTTTGGGGGCGCGGCCTTGTGCGATTTTGACGATTTCCACGCCTCGGGAAAGGCGTTCTGGGTCCAGGTCGCACACGGCGGCGACATCGGCGTCTGCTCGGCCGGCAAATGCGGCGGTCAAAAACTGGGCACGCCCACCGGTGCCAATACAGCCCACACGCAGACGTTCGCTGGCGGGTGCTTTCGCGGCCTGGGCTTCTCCCATCAAGGCCGCGGCCGCAGCGGCGTTGGTGGCCACCGCGGCAGAACTCTTTAGAAACCCGCGCCGATTCGTCGCCGACATAATCGTCTCCCCCTGGCATCCACTGTTTGGGCGTGGAGTCGTCTGCGTTGGCTGCCATTATAGGAACATGGCCGCCCATCAGGCAAACGGGGAAGCGGCAAAGTGCGCTGAGAATCGTACGAAACTTCGGCTCGTCAGTTGGTCTGCCGCGAAATCTGCAAAGACGTGCACACCCGGTCCCAAATTACGGGCCGGATGTGCAATCTATTGCCGATTCCGGTGGCAAACGTGCCGAGAGTTGCCGGCTGGTCCGTTACTCGATGAACCGATCCAACGCACCGGTTTTCGACAGAATCACAATCACAATCAACACCGGGGAGATGAAACGAATCGTGAACAACCAGGCCGCTTCCAGCATCTTTCCCACGTCGCCGAATGGGGCAAAGCCGCTGTTGCGATCTTCATAGCTGACAAACCAACCGGCAAATATGGCGATCGCCAGCCCTCCCAAGGGAAGCATGTACCGTGTCGTTAGGTTGTCGAGAAATCCCAACACATTTTCATCGCACGCTGAAGCGATCCCCAGTCCCCAGACCAGTCCGCCGAAGACCCAAGTTGCGATCGAACGCTTCATTTTCCATTCGTCAACGAAATACGCCACGACGACTTCCAACAAGGAAACGGCTGATGACCAAGCCGCGAACACGATCAACAGGAAAAAGAAACTGGAAACGGCAGCGCCGTAAGGCATATTGACGAACAGTTTCGGCAGGGTCTTGAACAACAACCCTGGTCCCCCTTCAGCCTCCAAACCGGCGTGGAACACGACCGCGAAGATCACTGCCCCCGCCATCAGCGCAATCAGCGTATCGAGAAACGCGATCGAAATCCCGTCGCGGATCACGTGCCGTTCGCTCTTGAGGTACGACCCATACGTGACCATCGCTCCCATGCCGAGCGACAGCGTAAAGAACGCGTGCCCCAATGCCTCCAATACCGCAGCGGCGCTCAGTTTGTGAAAATCCGGTTTAAACAAGAACACCAGCGATTGTTCCAAACCACCCGTGAAGGAGACGTAGATCAACAGTGCGATCAGCATCAAGAACAAGACCGGCATGAGGACCTTGCACAGGTTTTCAATCCCGCTGTGCACGCCGCCGGCCACGACGACGATCGTCAACGCCATGAAGACCGTGTGCCAAATCGTCGACAAGTTTGGACTGCCGGCAACAGCGGCAAAGGTCCCTTCGGCGCCCAATTGGGCATCAGGCATCACACCCAACGACACGGCTAGAAAATGCAGCGCCCACCCGGCGACCACCGAATAGAACGACAGGATTAAGAATCCCGACGCAACCGCCATCGCGCCGGTGGTGTAGGCGAGAATCCGTCCCGCCACGCTGCCGCTGCCGGCGAGATTCCGCATCGCCCCCAGAATATCGCTGCCGCCGCGGCGGCCGATGATCAGTTCGGAGTACATCAGCGGCAACCCCACCAGGGCGATGCAGAATAAATAGACCAGCACAAACGCCCCGCCGCCGTATTCACCCGTGATATAGGGGAACTTCCAGATATTCCCCAGTCCCACGGCGCTGCCGACGGCCGCCATGATGAAGCCGAAATTCGTGGCGAAGCCACCCCGATCCGGATTCCCTTTGACGGAGCCGTCCGACAGTTCTATGTCCGAATGATTCGGTTGCCCGCTCATTTCCGCTTCCCCCCTTCGGAATCCTATAACCGGCCACCGCGCGCAGCGGCAGCATGATGCTGATTAGTCACATAATAGCCGAAGCGCAATCCGGCGGGGTTTGTTACACGATTCTTTTCACCCGGCGTGGAAAATACAAGATCAAGGCCCACATAGTTATTGCGGTACGCATCAGTCCCTACAAACGGAGCAGGGGAGGGGGTCCGCCGCCCAGGTCCGATGGGCTGGCCAAGTCCCAAGCCGATTCCGTATGATTGTCGTATGCGGGCTGCGGAGGGATTGCGGCCCGGGACACGAATTCCGATTTCGTAAGCAGCGATCTTGAGTCATCTCACATCCAGCCAACAACAGGCGGTCAACCACACGGAGGGGCCGCTGCTCGTGCTCGCCGGACCCGGTTCGGGCAAGACGCGGGTGATCACACACCGCATTGCCCGTCTGGTGGAAACCGGCGTTGCCCCGCAAAGTATTTTGGCGATCACGTTCACCAACAAGGCGGCCCGCGAAATGGCTGAGCGGGTGAGCCTGTTGTTGCCCGGCACCGGAATGTGGGTCAGCACCTTTCACCGCTTTTGCGCACGGTTGTTGCGTCAACATGCCCGTAGCGTGGGATTGCAGCCCAACTACACGATTCTCGACACCAGCGACCAACGGCGACTGCTGAAATCGGTATTGGCCGAGGCAGGGCACGATCCGCGTCACTTTCCGCCCGCGCAAATCGCCGCTCGCATCAGCACCAATAAGAACCGCCTGATCGGCCCCGATCAGTTCGCACAATCGCCCGGAGGGGGCATCGGGGATATGCTCCGCGGTGTGATGGAAGACGTCTATCCGGCCTATCAGCGCGCGCTGCAACAAAGTAATGCCGTCGACTTCGACGATCTGCTGTTGCACGTCGCCAAATTGCTGGAAGAAAATCCCGAACTCCGCAGCCAACTCGATGAGCGGTTCCGGTACATCCTCGTCGATGAATATCAAGACACCAATTTGCCGCAATACCGTATCGTCCGCGCCTTATCACAGGATTTTCGAAACCTGTGCGCGACGGGGGACCCGGACCAATCGATTTATGCCTGGCGGGGCGCGGAGATCGAAAACATTCTGCGGTTCGAGCAGGACTATCCCGACGCAGAGGTCGTCCGTTTGGAGCACAATTTTCGCAGCACCAAGGCGATCCTGCGGCAAGCCGACAAACTGATCGGCCACAACTTCCGCCGCAAGGCCAAAGAACTGCTCACCGAAAACGACGAAGGCCCACCCGTCGAACTGTTGTCCTTCGCCGACGCGGAAGACGAGGCCGAAGGAATCGCGCTGCGGATTCAAGACCTGGTCGAGGAAGCCGGGCGGAATTGGTCCGACTTTGCAATCTTCTATCGCGTCAACGCCCTCTCGCGGAGCATTGAACGGGCGTTGACGCGCTATCGCATCCCGTTTCAAGTTGCCGCCGGCGTCGGTTTCTACGAACGGGCCGAAGTCAAAGATGTCGTCGCCTACTTGAGACTGATTACCAACCCGGCGGACCGCACCGCCTTTGAACGGATCGTCAATGTCCCCGCGCGGGGCATCGGTAAAAAGAGCGTGTCGCGTCTAACGGCCTGGGCCGCAGAGCAGGGGATCCCCCTCTTGGAAGCGGCCGCTACGGCAGAGCAAGTTCCTAAGCTCACCAAGCGGGCGGTCAAGGCGCTGCGGGCCTTCGCCGATATGATCACGCAACTTTCGGTACTCTCCACGCAAGGCGTTGCGGAGTTGATATCGCAGGTGCTCGCCCAAACGGGATACACCGACGGGTGGCTCGATCAGACCGAACAGAATGTGGAACGCACGGCGAATGTCAATGAACTGATCGCCGCCGCGCGCCATTTCGATGAGGCGCACGGAGACACGGCGACGTTGGAAGGTTTCCTCGAAGAAAGCTCACTGGTGAGCGACGTCGACAGCGTGGATGAACATGCCGGCAGCGTAACCTTGATGACGTTGCACTCGGCGAAGGGGCTGGAATATCCGGTGGTGTTTATCGTGGCCGTTGAACAAAACCTGCTGCCGCACGAACGCGCGCTCAACAGCGACGATCCGCACGAAGTCGAAGAGGAGCGGCGGCTATTATTTGTGGGGATGACCCGCGCCAAAGAGCAATTGATGCTCACGCAAACCGCAGTACGCGATATGCACGGCAAGCGGTTGGCGACCATCCCGAGTTGGTTTCTTACGGAGATGGATCTGGCCACGACCGTCGTGGAAACGTCCGGAGAGAATGTCACGTGGGAAGATCCGGATCACGATCAGGATTACGATCAGGGTGCGTGCGATGATTTCGAGCCGGTCATCAAACGCCGTCCGGCCGAAAGCACCTCGCAACCCCAACTGATGACCGGTGCCGATCTGCTCAATGGCACTCATACTCCGGCGGAGATTCCCCGCGGATTTGGCGTCGGCATGGACGTGCGGCATCCCCGTTACGGCGTCGGCACGGTCCGCAACGTCGAAGGCTACGGCCGCCGCAAAACGGTGACCGTCGAATTCGCCGGCGGAGAATACCGCAACTTCGACATCAGCAAAAGCCCCCTGCAACCGGTGGGGCAGGGGTGATTGGCGAGGTTTTCTTAGCCACGGATGAAACACAGATCAAACACAGATGCGTCGCGGCGGCACAACAAGTCCCAAACCGACGGCTTGCCGTCGTGTACGGCGATTGTGGTACCCATTGTACGATGGATTACGTCGTTGGCTGTCGGTCAGCAATGCATCGCGAGAGCTAATCGTTTAGCCATTTCCATTCAAAGCCGGATAATCTAGGTCTTGAAAGATCGGCAAATACTTCATCTGGGTCGCGTTGCGCGAAGTACGCCAATCGTAGTCGGAGTGTGTTGTCGCGGATGTCGAACTCGTTGCGCTCTGTGGTCGCACTGAGAAAGAACTTGGGAGCTGACCATTGTTGTGCGATAACTGCAATCGGAACGCCCGAAGCAAGAACCCAGGTCGCGCGGCCGCCTACAATCTGCGGAAGAGGATTCAGCTGCAGGCACTTTTCGACAATAGCATCTAGATCCGCACCATCGTCAATTGTCCCTCTCCGGATATGCGAATCGATATCGTCAGCCGCACAAACGCTGTCTCGCCTGATATAAATCTTCATGGGGATTTAGCGATTTGAAATGTAGGAGAGTTAGGAATTTCAGTGAGCGCACCTCACGACGCACCTTTGGAAGCAGGACGGGCATCTATCAATAGTAAAACTAACCTCACGCAACGGCGCCACGCTCGCGACGTAATCACACGCGGCATGCACCAATCCGTTGCGGCCGTTGCGCCGCCGCGTGAGTTTTTTAAATTCCTAAGCGACGACGCACCACCGCCAACGTCATTCCAACACCTTCTGCAAAATCACCACATCCAGCAACCGGTCAAACTTGCGGCCGATCTCCTTTAGCACGCCGACTTCGACGAAACCGAAATTCCTGTTCAAATGCAGGCTCGCCTGACTCTCCGACGTGACCAGCGCGATCAGTGAATGAAAGCCGTGGCGGCGGGCTTCGTCGATGATGGCTCCCTTTAAAGCGCGGCCGATGCCTTGTCCGCGAAATTCCGTCGCGACATAGAACGTCGTTTCAGCACTGATGTCGTAGGCCGGCTTTTGATTCCAACGGGAAAGGGAAGTCCAGCCGACAACCCGACCGTCGATCTCTGCCACAAGGATGGGGTAGCGGGGGCCGTGATCCTCGAACCACCGCCGCCGCTCGTCGCGGGTTTTCTCCTGCGTGTCAAACGTCGCTGTCGAATCACGGATGGCCGCGTTGTAGATGTCGTTGATTGGATCCAAATCGCCGATCTCCGCCGGTCGAATCCTGAACATGTCGTGAGTCCCTCGTCGGTGGCAAATAAAATGGGCAGGGGAGTATTATAACGCATTCGCCCCTCCCTAATCGCGTCACAGTGCGGGGCCGCTGTACGCCGATTGACAGTTTTCAGAAGACGGCCGGTTAAACTACGATGAACACTACGTAACTCATCCTCTGGCATCATTGGCAGCGAACATCGGCTATGAAACGAATCGCCATCATTGGCGGCGGACCGATCGGATTGGAGGCGGCGCTGTATGGCCGCATCGCCGGCTATGACGTCGATCTGTACGAAACCAGCTGCGTCGCCGCCAACGTGCGCGATTGGGGACACGTGCGCCTATTCAGCCCGTTTGGCATGAACGCGTCAACCTGGGGGCGGCAGGCAGTCGCTGCAAACGAACCGGAGTTGGCCCCTCTCAACGATGACGACTACGTGACCGGCCTCGAGTTCGCGGCGCGGTACCTCGAACCATTGAGCCGCTTGCCGATTCTGCGGGAATCGATTCATGAACAGACGACCGGATTGGGCATCAGCCGCAGCCGCCTGAGGAAGGGAGACTTGATCGGCCGCGCCGCACGCGGGAACGACCCGTTTCGACTGTTGTTGCGAAGTGCAGACGGACAGGAACGCGATGCGGCGGCCGACGTGGTATTCGATTGTTCGGGAGTCTATCCGCACCACAACTGGTTCGGAGCAGGGGGGCTGCCGGCGATCGGGGAAATGTCGGCAACACCTGAGATTGAATACGGTCTGCCGGATATCTTAGGTGACTGCCGAGCAGACTATGCCGGTCAGACGACGCTCGTCGTCGGCAGCGGTTACTCGGCGGCGACAGCCGTGACGTCCTTGGCGCGACTTTGTGAGCAAGACACCGGCACGCGGGTGATCTGGCTAACGCGAGGTGACCGCATACCGCCTCTGA
>CALFYU010000287.1 GCA_937952455.1 uncultured Planctomycetaceae bacterium | reverse complement strand
TACGGACCGGGGCGTTACCGCGTGAACGACTACGCCTACGACTACCGCATCGTCACCGGCGAAGAGATCAAGAAAAACAACAACCAGGACAAGCATGCCGGGTGGGTGAATATTCCGACCGGTTATGTGGGAGTCGTCACCAACCTGACCGATAACCCGATCACCGGCGCCAAAGCGGGAATTCAACAACATGTGTTTCCGCCCGGCTTGTATCCGGTGAATCCCAAAGAGCAGGAAATTGACATCATCGAGATCGGGCTGCGTGAAAAGAGCATCGTGATCGAAAAGCAACGCGATGCCAACGGCCGAATTAGCGTCGATAAGAGCGGCGAGCCGATAATGGTGTCCAATCCCGGCGGAATCAGCTTTCCCTCGGACGATGGTTTTAAAATCTATATGGACTTCACAGCGATTTGGGGTTTGATGCCGGACCAGGCACCGCAAGCGGTCAGCAAGTTCGGCAATATTGAGGCGGTAGAGAACAAGATCGTGGTCCCGCAAATTGAGAGTATTTGCCGCAACATGGGTTCCCAGCTCGGGGCGGTGGAACTATTGGAAGGGGATTCGCGGCAACATTTTCAGCAGGCGACGTCCGACGCGTTTCGCCAAGCACTGCAAAAGAAAAACATCACATTGGAATATGGCCTGGTCCGCTACATCCACATTCCCCAGCAGGTCCGCGTGCCGATTCAACAGCGTTATTTGGCCGATGAATTGAAGTTGACGGCCGACCAAAAGCAGGTGACCGCTCAGTCGGAAGCGGAATTGCGTGAGGCAGAGCGGCAAGTGGAATTGAGCGCCGAACGGGTAAAGGCCGAAACCGCCAAGCTGGTGGCTGAACGGATCGCTCTGGGAGAGAAGGAAGCCCGTGAAATTGAAGCGGAGACCGTGAAATTCGTGGCGGAGATTGACCGCAAGACGGCGGAACTGGAAGCACAAGCGACGGTCTTATTGGGACAAGCCAACGCGGAAGCGGACCAACTCTTGCAGGAAGCCAAAGCGGACAAATTCGGTTTGGCCGTGGCGGCGTTCGGTTCTGGCGAGGCGTATAACAAGTGGGTCTTCGCCACCGGATTACCGCAGGACATCACGCTCAATATGTTATACGCGGGGGAAGGAACGTTCTGGACCGACTTGAAAGGGTTCACTGAGACCGCTTTGGGGCGACAACTCCACCAGTCGGGGCAGCAAAAGCAACGTCCCCAGCAACCGGTGACGCGACCGGCGAAACAGTAAAATGTGCGGCGTCCTAACGCCTGTCCGTGCGAAACTCCAGTGAAGACGCTAGAATCCGCGCATGACGAATTTCTCTCAAGCGCAAAACGAACTCGCGGCTTTGCTGGGCGAACGACTCTCGACGGCTGATGACGTGCGCGACGTGCATGGCAGCGACGAGTCGTGGCAACCGGCGGCCGCCCCGGAAGCGGTCGCGTTTCCGCTAGCCGCGGCGGAAGTCGCCGCGATTGCGAAGATCTGCTCGGCGCACGGGGTGCCGATCATTCCCTACGGGGTCGGCTCCGCCGTCGAGGGGGGCATTGTGGCGACGCAGGGCGGATTGTGCGTCGATCTGAGTCGAATGAACAGGGTGCGGGCGATTCATGAGCAAGACATGGACGCGGTCCTCGACGCGGGAGTCACACATGTCTCACTCAACGAACAATTGGCCGGCAGCAATCTGTTTTTCTCCGTCGACCCTGGCGCCGCGGCGACGATCGGTGGGATGGCCGCCACACGGGCCTCCGGTTCTAACGCGTTTCGCTTCGGGACGATGCGGGAAAATGTGTTGGGGCTGGAAGTCGTGTTGGCCGACGGGCGCGTGATTCACACCTCGCGGCGGGCACGTAAGTCAGCCGCGGGTTACGATCTGACGCGGCTGTTCGTCGGTTCCGAGGGGACGCTGGGAATCATCACCGGCGTGACCGTGCGCTTGCATCGCGTGCCCGAAGCGCTCTCATCGGCGGTCTGTCCATTTCCCGAAGTGGCGGCGGCGGTCGATACGGTGATCGAAACGATCCAGGCGGGCATCCCCTTGGCTCGAATGGAATTGCTCGATGAAGCAGCGATTAAAGCGGTCAACGCCTATTCCGATCTTTTTTGCCAGCCATCGCCGACGTTGTTTTTGGAGTTTCAGGGGACAGAGCAGGGGGTTGTCGAACAGTCCGAGCGAGTCGGCCGCATCGCCGCCGCACGTGGAGGAACCGACTTCCAATGGGCGACCGATGCCGACCAGCGGAATCGGCTGTGGCAAGCACGGCACGATGCGTATTACGCAATTTTGGAGATGCGGCCGGGGTGTCGGAGTATTACGACCGACGTGTGCGTGCCGATCTCACGGTTGGCGGAGTGCATCGCGGAGACCCGCCGGGATCTGCAGGACTGTTCGCTGCCGTGCCCACTGTTGGGTCATGTCGGGGACGGGAATTTTCACGTCTTGTTTCTCGTCGACCCCGACCACCCGGAGGAAATCGCTGAAGCGGAGCAGTACAACCGCCGCATGGTACAACGCGCCTTGGACATGGACGGCACCTGCAGCGGCGAACATGGCGTCGGTCTGGGCAAACGCGACTTCCTGCGGCAGGAGCACGGCGTCGCCTGGGACGTGATGCGGGCGATTAAGACGGCGCTCGACCCGGGGAACGTGATGAATCCCGGCAAGGTGTTTGCGGATTGAAGGGGATCGCCGCGGCTTGAATTAAACGATTTCGCAACGTTGCGGCGTTTCTTTTCCCCTTTCGGTTGCCGGGCATGATAGTCTGTGTTGTCGGCGGACTCAGCCTATGGATTGACAGCGTGAACCTACTTGTAACCCGCCGTGTCTACCTGACCGAACAGAGATATGCCGAAAATTGAACAACAGATTCTCGAAATACTGGCCAAGCCCGAATACAAGCCGGTCAAGGCGATTCCGCTGGCCAAGCTGCTAAAGGTCACCAAAAAACATCTGCCCGCGTACCGCTCGGCGCTCGACTCGCTGATGGAATCGGGGGCGGTCTTCGCGACCCGCAACGGCCTATTGCGACTGACGCCGCCGCACGGTTTCGTGACGGGGGGAATGAAGAAGAACTCCGGCGGATTGGGAGTCTTAGGAAAACAG